>DATIOX010000182.1:0-11308 GCA_035472675.1 Candidatus Dormiibacterota bacterium | reverse complement strand
TATAGCCCAACGGGCACAAGGTCCGGCTATCATTCACATGGCGAGATGGTGGCCTTTGCGTTTATCTCTAACGAGGGATAACAAATAACCTCACCGGTGATACTGGAAAATCTCGCGAATGCGAAATAGCAGCCCTGTATCGTCCCGATGTATCCTCGACCATGAAAATGAACGTCCCAATCGAAGAAGCAACGGACGCTGATCGCGCCATAGCTACTCGGACTTTTGGAAACGGCGAGTTGCCGAGTGCGCCTGGAGCAGCGATCTCCCGCCGCAATTCATTCCCGCTGCGCACCCTGATGGTTTGTTTCACAGCCTGGCTTATAGCCACGGAGGTCCTCATATTCGATCAAGTCAAATCTAACGCGAACGCGGCGTTACTCGAGCGAGCCGCACGAGCGCTTCGCGGACCAGAGGTTGTTGTTCCGAGCGAGCGGTCGCCCAATTTCCCAAGCGGCTCCAAAATGCAAAACCTGTGAAGGCAAAACCTCCGACGAATGAAAACCTGTTCTCCTCAGCGGCAGCAGTTTGCCAAGCGATCTTCTGCGATGCACCGTGACGGGAAGATTATCTCTTTTGGAATAGCGAAAAATCGATTGCACGCGCAATGGCGGGAGATTTCGTCTAACTTGAGCGTCAAGAAATCTGACCTGATACGAAATTGAATAGGAAGACAGCTATGAAAATCGGTATCATTGGAGCAGGCAACATCGGCGGTACGCTAACTCGTCGTTTCACCGCGCTTGGACACAAAGTTTTTGTCGCGAATTCGAGGGGACTTGAGACGCTGACCGATTTGGCGACGGAAACTGGAGCGACTCCAGTCACGGTCGAGGAGGCGGCCCGGACCGAAGACGCTGTTATTGTAACGATTCCGCAAAAGAACATACCATCGTTGCCAGCCGATTTGTTCGCCGAAACGCCGAAGAACGTGGTCGTCGTTGACACGGGCAATTATTACCCGCAGCAGCGCGACGGTCGCATTGACGGAATTGAAAAAGGCATGACCGAAAGTCGCTGGGTAGAACAGCAACTCGGCCGGCCCGTAGTCAAAGCGTTCAACAACATTTATGCCGAGCATCTTTACGAATTAGGGCGGCCGCCAGGCAGCCCGGGCCGTATTGGCTTACCTGTCGCGGGTGACGAGGCCGCAGCGAAAGCTGTTGTGCTGCGGCTAATCGACGAGCTCGGATTTGATGGCGTAGATACTGGTGGACTGGATGACTGCTGGCGACAACAACCCCATACGCCGGCCTATGCCACAGATCTTGACGCCAATGGTGTGCGACGCGCCCTGGCGAAAGCGAGTAGGGAGCGCAAACCGGAGTGGCGTGCCACTCCTCACAGCCCTGGCACATACGAAAAGCCTGCATGAAGATCGTGAGAAACAGCATGATTAAGAGGAAGAGGCAAGGAAGACCAAGGGCGGGACACTTATGAGCAGAACCATTGAAGTTATCAAACAACACATGGCCCCCGCCAAACCAACCGCCGCAGCGAATCAGAAGAGACCTGCGGTAAGGAGCGGCACGTTTGCAATCGGCGGCGACCTTCCCGTCCACCGGTTGGGCTACGGAGCGATGCAACTGACCGGCCCTGGCGTTTGGGGCGGGCCAGCTGATCGAGTGCAAGGGATCGCAGTCTTACGCCGTGCGGTCGAGCTCGGCATCAACCTCGTCGACACGGCGGATTCCTATGGACCCTATGTAAGTGAAGAACTGATTCGCGAAGCATTGTATCCTTATCCAAAAGGACTTGTTATCGCCACTAAGGCGGGCCTTGCTCGACCTGGTCCTGGCAGGTGGGTTCCACTCGGAAGACCTGAGTATTTGCGGCAGGAATGCGAGATGAGTCTGCGACGCTTAGGTGTCGAGCGCATCGATTTGTTCCAGTTGCATCGCATCGATCCCAAGGTTCCGGCCGACGATCAATTTGGAGTGCTGCGAGATCTCCAGAAGGAGGGCAAGGTCCGGCACGTTGGCCTCTCAGAAGTCAATGTTACGGAGATCGAAGCAGCGCGTCGCATCGTGCCAATCGCCACTGTGCAAAATCAATACAATCTCGCGTACCGCAATTCCGAAGATGTCTTAGACTACTGCACGCGCAAAAATATCGGGTTTATCCCGTGGTTTCCACTCGCCACCGGCGAACTCGCGAAAACCCATGGAGCATTAACAAGGATCGCCAGGCAACTCGGCGCTCAGCCTGCGCAGGTAGCTCTGGCATGGTTACTCAAGAAGTCTCCCGTTATGCTGCCGATCCCCGGAACTTCAAAGGTAGAGCATCTCGAAGAAAATACCGCTGCGGCGCTCCTCAATATTGATGATTCGATCATGGAGGAGTTGGCCAATGCATGACGAAACCCAAGTGATGAATGACGAAGACAACGCAAATGATAAGATGACAAACGGAAGTCGGACGCGTTTCTTCAAACTTCAACAGAACATACATGACGTTCTCCGTATTCAGCATCCAGATTGCGTTGAGCCCGACGGGGATTGTGTCCCACCTGCGAATCTTAGGAACTGCTCGTCTCGGGCGGCTATCGCTAAGGACTGTAGCGGCGCCCTATGACCGCTGACGAATCGAACTTCCCTCTAGTAAGGACGGCGTTCATAGAACCCCTAGGGCAACCGACGCGCTTTATGCAACCGCCTACCAACCAGTTCTCACTCTAAAGAGGGAGCATCGAACAACTCTTCGGTGGCACCACAAAATCCCACCCACGCGCATTCGCCGGAGTGGAATCGTCAGCGAATGTTGGAGGGATGAAAGCCACTCACTCCCTTGATGGATTAGTGCCGCAGAAAGCATCCGGCCACTCAACGGTTCCAATCACAAGCGCACACTGGCATCTACGACGACGAGATGCACTTCCATTACGCGAGGCGATTCCGCTTTGGTTCGCCATCTCCAGCCCGTTGATCGGGCTAATAGTCGGATTTCTCGGCGCCTGGTTTGTCACCTGGTTGACCAGCTAGGAAGCTAACAGGAAAACAATGTTATCGAAAGAGACATGAACAAGGTAATCGAAGCGAACTTCCTTCCTCATCAACCCGAGGATGATTTCTCCTGGTCACATTCAACTCCAACCTCTCGAGTCAACGAAACCTCCCGAGTCAACGAAAAGCGGCGAATCCTGATTGTTGATAACGATACGAACGCCACTCATCTGGTTAGAATCCTTCTCGAAAAAACAGGCCAGTATCTCGTGCTTGAAGAGAACAGCTCTACCAGGGCTTACCGAAGCGCCCGGATTTTCCGGCCAGACCTGATCTTGCTGGATGTAGTCATGCCGATCAGAGACGGAGGCGAAATCGCAGCACAAATTCGGGCGGACCCCGAATTGCAAAACACACCCATCATTTTCCTCACGGCGCTCGTTACGCCGACCGAAGCCAAGGCTGGCGTACACATCGACGGGCATCCATTTCTTGCCAAGCCAATCAATATTCAAGAGTTGATCAGCACCATCGACGAGCGTTTGTCCGCGCAGACAAAACTCTTCGACTGAAAGCGACGACCGGCTTCGATACTTGGAATTCTTAAAGAGTTAAACTGTTTCAGACGTCCCTCATTGCGGAGTTACGTACCTTCTGGTTACTGCGTCTCTCCAAAGAGAGACCAGAAAGCAACTCTTAGGTGGTATCGAGAAATCCCGCGGAATCGCAATGGCAGAGCAGCCAATCGGCTACGATCTTTACTGCATGAAGATGATTACATTATTGGGTTTAGCAGGGATCGCTTTTGTTAGTCTTAGTCAGCCAACGTGGGCAGGTCCTCGCGGCGGCGGAGGCGGTTTTGCTGGCGGCCACGTTGGCGGTGGCGGCCGCGTCGGGGGCTTTGCTGGTGGTGGCTCCCGCGCGGCGCCAGCTTTTTACGGTGGTGGCTTTCGAGGAGCACCGGCTTTCCGTAGCAACGGGGCATACTTTACCGGGAGAAGTGTTGGGGCCGTAAGTCGCGCGCCTCGGTTTTACTATGGTGGTGCTCGCATGTCTGCCGTGCAGTCGCGGGGATTCGCCGGCTCAGTCGGCCCGTCCACAAGACCGTCTGTCGACAGGTCCGCCGCAGCTACTCGGCAACCAAACCGCATAAGCTCAATTGCAGCTCGGAGCCGCGCGACAGATCCGCGGATTTCGACCGCAACAAATCGTCAGCCAAATCGCGTAGGCTCAGTTGCGGGACGAAACCGGGTTTCGAATCCGCGGACGTCGACCGCTGCTAACCGACAGACTGCGGCAAACCGTCAGTCGTTCGTCAGAAACCATTCCTCCGAGAGGCACGATGCGAACTGGCACCGCGACTGGGACCGGCACCATTCACACTTCCACAACCATAAGGTCTTTGTCTTCCTCAATGGCTTCTGGTGGGGCCTGGATCCCTCGTTCTATCCGGACTACGCTTATGACAATTATCCAGCTGATGACTACGGCTCTAATCCGTACGATTACAGTAATGGGTATCCCTACGACTACTCTGCTAACCCCTACGATTACTATAACTACTCCCCTTACAACAATGATGACCAATCGCCTTACGCTGCGTCAGGTCAGTCCGCAGCCAATGCAACCGTGAGCGCGGTTCAATCGGAGCTTTCGAGGCTTGGTTACTATAACGGCGCGATCAAAGGAAGTCTTGGCGACCAAACAGAGGCCGCTATTGCCCGTTACCAGGAAGATCGGGATCTAAGTGTTACGGGAACTGTTGACGCGGCAACGCTTCAATCGCTGGGAATCAGATGATGAGATTAGCCGTCCCTTCGTTATGCGGGAACGCGACACAAATGGAGGTGGGCACCACCCAGGGGTGCCCCACTTCCAGTTCCGTTGCCCTGAGAGCGCACAGTGATGTCCGGCCAGTTGTGGCCCTAACTTATTCTGGGAGGACGTTATTACTGCCTTGCTAACCCGGAGTTCGCGAAGACGTTTTGCGCAGAGGGCCTAAGGCTCATTAAATCTATGAATCTGCAACTAGAAGGAAGAAAAGCGTTGGTTACGGGCTCAACCGCTGGGATCGGCTTTGCAATTGCTCGCGCCCTGGCCCGCGAAGGAGCGTCCGTCGTTATCACTGGGCGTACTCAGGATCGGGTTAATGCCGCCGTCAAAACAGTTCAACAGGAAATCGGCGACACAAACGTCAGCGGCATAGTTGCCGATCTCGCAACAACACAAGGCAACGCGAAATGCATCGAAGCTATGCCGTCAGTAGATATTCTCGTAAACAATCTTGGCGTGTACGAGCCGAAGCCGTTCGAGAAAATCACCGACGACGACTGGCACGCCATCATCGAGACAAACTTTATGAGCGGGGTGCGCCTGTGCCGGCATTACCTGCCGGGCATGAAGGCGGCAAATTGGGGGTCGCATCATTTTCATTTCCAGCGAGTCCGCCGTAAACATTCCTGTCGAGATGATTCATTACGGTGTAACCAAGACCATGCAGGTGGCACTGGCCCGCGGCTTGGCAGAAACAACATCGGGCACCGGTGTTACAGTCAATTCAATTCTCGCCGGCCCGACGCGGTCGGAAGGCGTCGAACAATTCGTCGCCGATGTTGCAAGAACGAAGGGGATCGCGCCTGCCGAAATAGAAAAGGATTTCTTTAGGACAGTTAGACCAAGCTCGCTTCTGCAACGTTTTGCCGCAATCGAGGAAGTAGCCGCGTTGGTTGCGTTTGTGGCGAGCCCTCTTTCATCTGCTACCAATGGTGCGGCTCTGCGCGTCGAAGGCGGTGTGCTTCGTTCGATCTTTTAGGTCAACGCGAACCCATCCGTTCATCTCATTTAATCGAAGCAGCCTGAGGGCAGGCTGTCTCCAGCGGTCGTCGCCGATGCATGCCGATGGAGCCGGGCCTCCCTCGGCCCGCAACTAACCGGATGAAGCCATTATAAGATGACTTTTGGAACAATCTGGCCGCAGGGCCGATCCCAACTTCTCTTTCGTTATATTTCACGGGGGAGGACTTCTATATGATCCAACAACACGACTTCGTTCAGCCGGAGCGATTGAATTTCAAGGACGCCGGCATTTTCCCAAATAACCCCCTTCCCTTGCTGTTCTATCACCAGGCAATCACAACGGAGGCCAAAGATCCGGCGTCCGTTTTTGAAGAACGTTTCGCCGAGAACGACTGGACCAACTCGTGGCGAAACGGAGTCTATTCCTTTCCACATTACCACAGCACGTCGCATGAAGTGCTTGGCGTCTATTCCGGCACAGCGACTCTGCGACTCGGCGGCGAACGTGGCAAGAACGTCGAGGTGCGCGCCGGCGATGTGATTGTCATCCCGGCTGGAGTTGCGCACCAAAACATTGGCGCCAGTGCCGATTTTGGCGTTGTAGGAGCATATCCCGACGGACGCGAGTGGGATCTCCTTCGGGGATTGCCGGGCGAACGACCAAAGACAGATCATAACATCGCGGCTTTGCCGACGCCCGAGAACGATCCGATCTACGGTGCCGAAGGTCCGTTACGGCGAATTTGGAAAGACGCTGGTGCAAGCTCGAAGTAATTCGCCGGGGAGATGAACAGATTGCAGGGGAAGCGCATCGCTTGTTAGGCGCTGATGTGAATTGGGAACGCGCGGCTTGAGAGGCGAAGCGCTTGCCCTACAATTATTGTTCCTCATTGAACTCGAACCGGTACGGCCAATCTTTCCACTGCCTTACGAGGCCTGCTCGAACAGGATTCTCCTGGATGTAAAGCCATTTCTCGTGAAGCGACTCGTCGGAGCGTAACAAACGATCAAAACAACCAGGCTGCCATTACCAGGACGCATTCAAATCTTTTCGCATCCATCGTTTCAGCGCAGCGGAGAAATTGCCAAGTCGGCCATCGCGCTCACTTGGCGCAACGACAACATGAAGATGATCGGGCATTAGGATCGCCGCTAAAACGCGCCATTCTCGGAGCCTTGCAGCAGCATTTTTTAATGCATTGAAAGCTGCCTCGTTGGCCAACACCTGTTTGCGGTCTTTAACGCAGATTGTGACGAAATAGACTACTGATTGCTCCCAACGCAGCCGAACGGGATCCGTGGCGGGTGGCCCATTCTGGAAGTTTGGCAGGCGCTGCGCTCGCCCTACAACGTTTTTCTTACGTCAAAAGAATCGCGAATTGTAGGGCAAGCGCATCGCTTGCCATTCCATTCTCGCGCGTGAGCCAACACGGCATAGGTTCTCGAGATGACTTCAACGAAACAAACTTCTGTCACTGCAAAGTTCAGGAAGATGCACGAGTCAGGATGCTTTGTGCTTCCAAACCCGTGGGACATCGGAACAACGATCTACTTGGAGAATCTCGGTTTCGAAGCACTCGCCACCACTTCGGCAGGGTTCGCTTTCTCGCGTGGAAAATTCGATGGCGGCGTTCCACGCGATGAAATGCTCGCGCACATCCGTGAAATCGTCGAAGCAACGCTGCTTCCAGTAAACGCAGACTTTCTGGCCGGCTACGCCGACGAACCGGAAGGCGTCGCAACGAATGTGGGACTTTGTGTTGCAACCGGAGTTGCCGGTTTATCAATCGAAGACAACACGGGTCGGACGGAGATACCGCTCTACGAGAAAAAACTGGCAATCGATCGTATCCGAGCGGCGCGCTCGGCGATTGACGCTTCGAGGAGTGGCATCGTTTTAACCGGACGCTGCGAAGCCTGGCTGGTGCACGACCCCGACCCGTTCCATACGGTCCTCGACCGGCTCGCTGCTTACGCTGAAGCCGGCGCCGATTGTCTCTACGCACCCGGTGTTAGAAAACCTGACGAGATTGCGCAGATCGTGAAGACTGTTTCTCCAAAGCCTGTGAACATTCTTGTCTCAGGATTCAATCATCAGCTTTCACTCTCTCAGTTGGCCGACCTTGGCGTCCGTCGCATCTCTGTCGGCTCTGGCCTTGCCCTGGCTGCCTGGGGTGCTGTCCTGCGCGCCGCGCATGACATCAAAACAAACGGCACATTCAACCTTCTGGCCAATAACGCACTGTCAGCCGATCTAAACCAACTGTTTCGTGAAAAATCGTGATTCGTCGCGGCCCGAGCCTGCGTTTCACCACTTCGCTATTGGAATTTGGATCCGATGAAGTCATTGTGCTCGAATGAAAATTCTTCCTATTATCGCCAGGATCCTTCTCGGATTGATGTTCGTAGTCTTCGGCTTGAACTTCTTTTTAAATTTCATTCCCGCGCCGCCGCCGTCGCCAGGTCTGGCTGCGGATTATTTCAAGGTTTTCGCCGCCAGTCGCTACATGTACGTGGTTGGCGCCCTGCAACTGCTCAGCGGATTACTCTTGTTGATCGACCGTTTCGTGCCCCTTGCCCTAACTATTCTCGCTGCGATGATCTTCAACATTTGGACATTTCACATCTTGATGGATCCGAAAGGTCTTTTTCCGATGGCGATCATTGCCATCGTGCTGGAACTTTTCCTGGTTTGGTCATATCGCGATCGATTCGTGGGTATTTTGCGCGCCTAATCCGACACCGTGGCTACACAAAGCAACGATAAAACAGCCGACGTGGTCGTCCTCGGAGATGCACACAGTTTCAAGCAGGAGATTGTTGCAGGTAAACATCACCTTATCGCTGACGAACCAGTGAGCGCAGGCGGTAGCGACGCCGGCCCCAACCCGTACGATTATCTGCTAACGGCGCTGGGCGTATGTACTTCCATGACGGTCGGCTTATACGCGCGCCGGAAACAATTTCCGCTCGAGAACATTACGGTTTCGCTCTCGCACTCGCGCATCTATGCAAACGATTGCGAGGAATGCGAAACGAAGGAAGGCATGCTGGACAGGATTGATGTGGAAGTGGAATTGACCGGCTCCTTGACTAAGGAGCAGCATGCGAAGCTGATGGAGATCGCCGGTAAATGCCCTGTTCATCGGACACTCACATCGGAGATCAATATTCGCATGCGACCTGCTCAGAAATCACCTGCCTCGTAAGCTTTGCGGCAGCCGGTATCTTTGAGATCAATTTGAAGATTGAATCTGTTTGCGGCTGGGGTCACCGACCCCGGCTACAGTTCGCTCTCTTGAAAAATACGCGCGCACCCGCGCCATCACACGAAGAAGTAACGGGTTTTCATCCGTATTTCGAGGGATAGAATTGGTTTTGAAGGAATCAGACAGACCAACCATTGTATCGAACAAATGAGATTCCTCGCCGTTCATCCCAGCTGTCTAATGTATTCGAAGATTTATCTTCGGCTCGAACCACTCGGCCTCGAACTTGTCGCTGCTGCTGCACGCGAAGCCGGTCACCCGGTTCGTTTGATCGATCTACAATGCGAACCGCAGGAGAATTTTTTCCATTTGGTTAAACGCTGGCGACCAGATGTCATCGCTTTTTCGGTTAACTACCTCGCCAATGTTCCTGAAGTTATCGATCTCGCCCGCGCTGCGCGTGGCTTATCGCCGGAGACATTTATCTGTGTTGGTGGACACAGTGTTTCGTTTATCCCAGAAGAAATTTTGCAGCACGCCGGCGGCGCTGTGGATTGCGTGCTGACCGGCGAAGGCGAGACGGCGATTACCGGGCTGTTGGATGCTCTCACTCAAGGTCGGGCGAACCTGAAACACGTTCCCGGCTGCGTAACACTCAATCATCGCGGCCCGCCGCCCGCGTTCGTGCAGTCGCTCGACGACTTGTCGCCAGCTCGCGACCTGGTTCAACATCGCCACAAGTATTTCATCGGCCAGTTGGACCCGGCCGCATCCATCGAGTTTAGCCGGGGCTGCCCGTGGGATTGCGTCTTTTGCAGTGCGTGGACATTCTACGGACGCAACTACCGCGTAAAGACACCGGAGCGTGCCGTTGAGGAACTGGCACAAATCCGCGAGCCCGGCATTTTTATCGTAGACGACGTAGCTTTCATTCAAGCCGAGCACGGCATGCAGCTCGGCGAAGCGATTGCTCGCCGCGGAATTCGAAAACGCTATTACCTCGAAACGCGCGGCGATGTTTTGTTGCGTAACAAGGAGGTCTTCAGGCTGTGGAAGCGGCTTGGCATGAATACCATGTTCCTTGGTCTTGAAGCGATCGACGAAGAAGGATTGAAGCGCTACCGCAAACGCGTGACGCTCTCGAAAAATTTCGAAGCACTGGAGTTTGCCCGCTCGCTCGACATATCAGTGGCTGTTAATATCATTGCCGATCCCTCGTGGGATCGTGAACGATTCAAGGTAGTGCGCGATTGGTGCCTGGAAATCCCCGAGGTCGTCAACATCAGTATTAACACGCCTTATCCTGGCACAGAAACATGGCACACTGAATCGCGTCGCCTAACGACGCGCGACTACCGGCTATTCGACATACAACACACGGTGTTACCAACCAAACTGCCACTGCCGGAATTTTACAAAGAACTCGTCGATACGCAGCGCGTGCTTTCTCGCAAGCACTTGGGTTGGGCGGCACTGCGCGATTGCGCGCGTATCGTTGTCCGCCAATTGCTTCGCGGTCAGACCAATTTTATCCGAATGCTTTGGAAGTTCGACAGCGTATATAACCCAGAACTCCAACTAGCCGATCACCGTCACCCGGTGAAATACGAAATCAGCCTGCCACCGCCTTCCGTTACCACCGTGGAGCGAGGCACGATGTACATTCACGAAAATCGAGGACGCACCGGCCGGCAGATCGATCATCACACGGAAGAGTTTGTTAACGCGACACGCATGGGCGCCGCTGAGTGATTATATCCTGTACATAAAGAAATGCGGAATTGTAGGGCAGCCTCTTCGGTTACCGAATTGGCTGGTAGGCGAAGCGCCTGCCCTACAAGTTCAATGAATCGATGAGTAGGACGCCGAAGAAATCATCGAAAGCACGTCGATGGTCGGCCCAAGTCACAAAGCGTAGCGACACGCTCGATCTTGAGTCTACCGCGCCCTGAGGCGAGCTCCTAAAAGCAATGGTTCGCCGAACGTGGAGCCTCACAAATCTGGTGCGCGCGGGCGATCGACTGTATTGCGCGCTGCATAGACCTTATCACAAACGCGCGGTAAGGTAGCCACGGCGGGCTGGCTTTGCTGTGGCGGGTCTCGCCGTGCTGCCCGAGGCAACAATGCCGGCGGAGCCCTCGACACGGCGAGACGACTACAACATTATAAGAGCCGTTCTAGCTTCATTGGTGTTGAGACATCCCTCGCCGTCTGCGCCTTTTGGATGACAAAGAGGCAGCCCGCGTGGGCTGCCTCTTTTGTAACCTAACTGATGGAGAAATCTTAGAACCTTTTCTTTAGCCCGACGTACCAGAACCGGCCTTTGATCGTGGTCAGCGATTCGTCGTAGCCGTTCTCAAA
>DATIOX010000181.1:0-11507 GCA_035472675.1 Candidatus Dormiibacterota bacterium | reverse complement strand
GGCTCAGCGGAAGCGAAGGGAACGCCCAAGCGACCAACGATAAGCGTCACAGCGACAATCAAAGATCGATAGTTCATACAACGAGCCACAAGCTCAGTCCCCCGGCAAGCGCAAGCAAGTTTATCACTGTTTGAACCGGCCCTTGTGCTCGTGCGTCTCGATCACGTTGCCAGCCGCATCGTAAACGCGAATCACGGTATTATGTTAGCGGCTGAAAAACTTCGCCTATCCGACTGCGTTGCTCACTGCGTCCGGCTCGCCATACGTGGCGATGCTCATCGCTGTGGCGTGAAAGTATGGCCGATGGAAACGGCGCGGAATTTGGGCGTGACATCAGCTAACGGTTTCCGAAACGCCGGGCGCAAATCAACACGCAACGCCTGTCCGGGCAAAGTCATCCGTTTATGAGTCTCAAAATACTTCTCGGCAAGTTCGTGGCATTCTTCGCCGGACAGATTCCGGTCGAGGGACACAAAAATATAATCGACTCTTTTCAAAAACTCATAGTCAGTCCTAAAAGGTTCATCTGTGGTCATGGCGAACAGTTATCTCAAACCAAAGCTACCCGGTCGATCTGAAAATTTTGTCAGCGCCTGAGAGGCCGTTAAAACGCGCGGAACCCCTCAGCGGTTTGTCTTGCTTGGGCTACGTCACAGCCGTGGATTGCGAAGGGCGAACGATCTGGGTTGCTGACGCACATCGCGACGACGGAAAGCGGTTCGTGGTGCATGCGGACGACAAGCTGAGCGCGTTTGTTGAACTTGAACGTCAGGCGTTAACGGTGACGTTTTTCTCGCATCCATTCATGCGAGTGACCAATGACCGTCATTGAAATCAAACCGAAGCGCTGGGGTTGGAAAGTCTTTGAAGCGCCCTGCACTTCATTGCATCGCTCTATCACTTTTTCGTTGCTGTGTGGACGGTAAAAAAGGCAGACTGAGGTCCGAGTTCCGTGCGATCAGCGAACCGGCTCGGGTATAGTTACGTTAGAGCTGTTCGCCGCAGCGGCTGCTATTCAACCTAGTGCGGCTGCCCTGGAGGCAGGGCTGATGGAACAAGAACAACACTATCCGTGTTCTGCCGTGTTGCCGTGAATACGTACGTTTGTCCGCGCAGCACGTTCAGCACCGTCGACGTCGGCTGATAGTTTGGCACGACCGACACGGTCAGCATATGACGCCCCTCCGGCACGAAGTGATCGTAGCGGCGTCCCTGCACAATGTTGGCGGCCGTTCTCCCATCGATCTTAAGATTGAGAGCCAAATTCCATCCAAAGTTCGGGGCCCTCAAAACAATAAGACGTCCACCCGGCTGAGCGACGGCAGTTTCGGCGGAAGGGCCCGGCTCTGCTGGACTCGCGCGAGTTGCAGGAGAAGATACTTCCGATGCAGTGGAACTGGGCAGTGGCGGGACTTGGTCGATCTCATGTTCGCGCGGCTTTATGGCGTACTTTGCAAAATCAGCAGCGGTTCCATACGGCGAAGTGCTTACCTCACGCGATGAAGAATCCGGAGCCGTCGGCATCGGCGCTGCGGCTGGAGTCGGCACCCCGAGCTTCAGCCGTCGATCGGCTAGCTCATATGCCGCACCAGCCGAGGGGCCCATTTCCTGAAGTTTGCGCCACATTTCATTCGCGCGGTCGTAAAGCTGCATGAGATCGTAAGTCTTCGCTAGTTCGGCGATTACGGCGGCGTTATTCGGTTCGCTGTCCAACGCTTCCTGCAAGCGCTCGATCGCATTTGTCGTGTCACCCCGATCGCGCAGCTCGATGCCTTCTCGCCGCAACTGATCTACCAGCGACGGCCAGGATGCAGGAGTCTGGGCCATTGCTTCCACCGAGGACTCCGTTAGCGTCAAAGGACTAGGTGATGGTGACGGAGAGGGGATAGTCCGCGTCAACTCGCTATGCCAGCGTGGCAGGCGAGCGGATATTGCATCCTTGTGCCACCCCGTCCACAAGCCCACTGCAAACACGAGAAGTACAATGGTCGCGGCTGCCAACCGTTTTTTGAGCAAGTTGTTTTTGCTTAGCACCTGTGCAACCTAAATTACCGACGAAAACGGAAAGCTGGAGAACTCTTTCCATGAATCTCATCCTATCTCGGATAAGAACCAAGAGTCGAGCTTGCAATCAGCCGTCACGTTTTACAGCGCCTGGCGGTTTTTTGTTTTGTTCGAAATGCGAGGCAATGATGTGCTTACCACTCTTTGAAATCGCCAGTGTGCTCTTGCGCCTCGATCACGTTGCCCAGCTTCATCGTAAAACGCGAATCACGGCATCCATGTGAACGGCTGAAAAACTTTATCCGATTTTGGTCTTGATGTAAACGACCGAGACAGATCAGGGTGGTGCCCCCGTGCTAATCATCTTGCGTCACGTTTGGGAGTTTGTTGTCGCCGTTTTTCGACAATGGGGCGCGTTGGTGACTGGTGGTTTCATAGTCGGACTAATTGTCTTTATTGAGCATGCGAGTGGAAGGCCAATCGCCAGACAGCTTTTCTGGATCGCTGTCGTAACATCGCTGGTTGTCGCCGTTTTCTTAACGTGGCGAAAGGAGCGACTGGTTGTCGAAAGCCTTACCTCGTCTCGTCCGGATTTCTTTTATGAAGGAGCGGGAAGTAAAATCACCTTCGAGTTTGAAACGAATCCGGGGACAGATCAGCCGAAGGTGAAAATCAACTTTCGCCTGCGCTTCATCAACAAAGGACCGGGAACTGCGTACAACCTCAACTCGAAAATCTACGCATGCTGGATAAATGACGTTCCGCGTACCGCCGCGCTCGCTGACTCACCAGAGCCAGTCGTTGGTCGAACTAGGCCAGACGAGGCGAAGTCCATCGGTTTTTCAGCATGGCGAGATATGCGAGAGCACAGTAGCATTTCGCTTCCTGTCGACCCCCGTGACATTCTACTGATTTTGGTGGAGATAAGATTTCGCCACGTATCAGAAATTGACTCACCAATTTGTGAGAATGAACCGATATGGAAGATGTGGGACCCTAGAATACCTCGTGCGGCGTAATCGCTTTTGGTTGGCAGATCTACACTTATACCATTCGCGATCAGGAGAGATTAAGTTAAATGCGACTAATCACTTTTCGTCCCATTGGCGGAACGGGAGCACGAGGTAAAGATCCTCGCCGTGCGGAAGATGTGCAACGTACGGCATACCCGTCGAGCCATCGTGGCTGATCGACTGCAGTTCTTTCTGGTTCTCATGTGGGCTCACGATCATGACGTGAGGACCCACATGAAACTCATCGCCACTGGAGCCATTCCGCGATTTATTCGGAACCCAGGCACCGATGTACATGTACGCGATGCCGACGGTTGTAATGTGGGGTTCGCGGCCGGCCAGGCTATCCTTCATCCATTGCATAAACACGGGATCGAAACAGCCGGGCTCATCATGCGAGTAACCGGGCACACCCGGCAGACAAGTCCATTCGTTCGTTCCCTTGCGCAAAACGCGATACTCGCCGCCACGCTGTTGTGGCCAATCCAGGATCGTTGCGTTTTTTGTGATGAACGCCGGCCCACCTCTCAAGGCGTCATTGATCTTGGCGGAGTCCGTGATGGGATGGTCCGACGCGTTTTGGCTAAAGGCGACTGCTGCCATTGTCAGAACACTGAATAGTCCCAGTGTTCGCACAGTAGACATTTTTAAGTGACCTCCTTCGCATATCGTGATCCAAAGGTGTAGGACGTTCGTCGCGGGCCACGACACGGATATTTGACTCCCGTCCGAAACGCAGGTCAAGGGGCGGATAACGGGCAATCCTTCAAACCGTTCCGGTATCCAGCATCAGCGAGGGAATCAAGAGTTCGCTCCGCCGCGAACATCGCTTGATCATGGTTCGTGTTGAAATCGCCACCGATTACAACGCCTTTAATGCTGGGTATCGTCGTTCCGATCACGTCCCGCACGTGCGCCAGGAGCTGAGCAATTGCGACCTCACGTTCTTGAATATTCTTAGCGGTTTCCGCTTCTCTATTCCCGTGAGTAATCAGATTGCTCTTTAGGTGAACCGAATAGACTTCAATGTCATCGTTTCTAATCTTAAACCACGCAAACGCAAAGCCTCTCGGGGGGATCAACGCCATTCATAGATTTCCAGGGTTCCGACCATGCGGCTTGTGCTTGATATTTGGATAGAATCGCCACCTGCTGTTTACCGAGTCCTCTCTCGAACGGTTCCTTGAACGCAGAGCAAATTGCGACGTGATAAATTCCAGGTGCGATGGCCTCACCTAGGCGAGCATATACGTCGTAATCCCGGACCTCGTGCAACAAAATGATGTCAGGATCAATCGGCCTGAGAATGTCTGCCGCTGACGCGATCCGTTGTGCTTGTACTTCCGGCGTTGCATCATGCACAGACCCGCTTGGAAATCATTCAAGATTCCAACTTGTGATGCGAATGGTGGCCGCTTCTGGCAAATTACCGAGTGCAGAGCCAACGACGAAGGCTGCTAGTAGAGCGAATGCGGCACGATCCACGAGGCACGTCTTAGCAGCCTATCGGTTCGCGAGAAAGATTTTTTGACTGGCAACCAGTCGAGCTCTTCTGGCATTCTCAGCTCTCGTGCTGATTAAGTATTGGGAAATCATCGCTGACAATCTCAGCAAAGCCGGTTGGAGTTGAGGCTGCCAGTTCTAAGACTTCCAGGGTTTTTGGTGCGTGAATCCAGTTGGAGATGGCAATGCTCACTTGGTGCAGCATGATGGGCTGATCACCAGCGTCCGCCGAGCCTCCCTCAAAAGTGGCAGGCCCACTCCCTTCACCTGCAGCAGAAGAAAATCCCACGAGTGCGGACTGGCCGCGAGGGGATCGCGGCTGAAAAGTGAATCATGAAAATATTAAATCACGTTTCAGGTAAACTAATCATGGTTGCCATCGCATGCAGCTTTGCTGCAAGCACACCCATTCAGGCGAGAGTGGCTAGATCGAACTCTGCCTCGGCCCGTTCCGAGGATGACGCTCGTTTGGTTGTGACCAGGGCAGCCAATTTTGGGACTTTCCAGTACCTCATCTTGTTTGTCGACGGTGTACAGGTTGCGGATTTGGGGCTTGGTCAGAGTTACGATGCGGTGTTGTCCCCCGGGCAGCATGTCTTGTCAGTAATCACGACTCCACAAATCTATCGGCGTACACCGCCGACTCAACGACGCGTTAACCTAGAACCCGGCGAGACCTACGCATTTACCGCGTTTTGGAAGAACTCTTACAGGGCTTACCTCGAGAAGAACGGCAGCACCAAGAGAATCATCACACCGAGCAGCCCAGGTGGCTCCGATTGAAGTAACACTGTAATTGCTACCCCGCGCGAAGAAGGTAAGCGTCTGTCCGCCCTCCGTGGTGCGTTATGAAACCACACTTTTGGCGCGCATCGCGATAACGGGAAGCGTTTCGTTGTGCGAGCGGACGAAATACTGAGAGCGTTTCTTGAACTTGAAAGAGTCACGCGCGAATCATTGCGCTTCCTCAATGCCGATTGATTCGGCACAATCCTACCATGACTCCGCTTTTATCGGATTCTCTCCAAGGCGAGCAAACGGATTAGACGCAAAATTTACGTCTTTAAAGGCGCAATTATTGGGCCGAATTCTAGTTAGGCTGCGACAAAAGTCGGCCGCAAAGGCCATTAGAGTTGAAGAACAAGCCCACAAGTATTAGAGAGGAGTGTTACAATGTCTCAACCAAAGCTTGTGCTCGTCACTGGTGCTACCGGTAAGCAAGGTGGCGCTGTCGTTGAGGCATTATTAATCCGAGGGCATCAAGTCTCCGGGCTCTGATGCGAAATTCTGCCTTTTCGGCAGCTAACCGACTGCGTGAGCAGGGGGTTGAGATCGCTGTCGGTGACTTCACGACCCTGATTCCTTGGTGCGCGCTGCACGCGGCGTGGACGCTGTTTATGCGATGGGAACCCCCTATGAGGAGGGTTCTGAGAAAGAAACCGCTCAGGGCATTACCTTAACGGATTCCGCCAAAACAGCAGGAGTCGCTCATCTCGTCTACAGTTCCGTCGCCAGTGCAGACCGCGCCACCGGCATTCCGCATTTTGACAGCAAATATGAAGTCGAGAAGCACCTTCAAGCATCCGCTGTGCCCTACACCATCGTCGCCCCGGTCTACTTCATGGAGAATTTGTTGCAGCCGTGGATTCTACCGAGTCTGCGTCAGGGGAAGCTCGCTATAGCATTGCCTGCCAGGCGCTCGCTGCAACAAATCGCCGTGGCCGACATCGGGGCGTTCGTTGCAGCGGTCATTGAGCGAGGTGATACCGTCTTCGGTCGTCGCTTCGATATCGCCGGAGATGAGCTAACGGGCGAAGAAGCGTAGCCATCTTGTCCAAGGTGACCGGCCGCGAGGTCCACTATGAGGCGTTTCCACCAGACGTCTTACGTGCCCAGAGCGAAGATCTGGCTCTGATGTTCGAGTGGTTCGATAGTACAGGGTATGCCGCGGACATCGAGAACCTGCGCCGTGATTTCCCAGAGGTGAAGTGGCATACTTTCGAGCAGTGGGCGCGTAAGCAGGACTGGAGCATTCTCGATCAAAGCTAAAGCGAAGCCGCAGCCTAACCAACGGCTGAAGCTGACCGGGGCCGCCATCCTGGTTTTTCGGGGTACAAGTTTCTTGCAGGCGGCCCAGGCAGCTTAGCCGAGCGTTCGGCCTCGTGATAGCGTATAAGTAGCCACATGGACGATATTCCGATACTCGGGATCCACGAGATTGCGTTCGAAGTCCAAGATCTTGAGCGTTCCATTGGCTTTTACCGCGACATTCTCGGACTACCGCTATATTCGCGCGGATCGCAACAAGCGTGGTTTTGCATAGGCGCTCAGCGTTTGGCGCTGTTCACGTGCGAGCGCCCAGGGAGCGGGCAGCACTTCGCTTTCCTAATCCCGCCAGAGAAAGCAGAGCAGGCGGGCAGCGCTCTCGTAGCTCGCGGGTTTCCCGAAGAGACGATGCAGCAGGACGACGGCTTTTCCGTTTATGTCCGCGATCCTGATGGAAACAAGATTGAGTTGTATGGCAAGCGCACAACCGGAGCCTAACCGGACGATGAAGCCAACGGCCCAATTGCGAAGCAACTTCAGCGTGTTTGCCACTGTACCCTGCCGTGGCTTATCTCTTTCTCGTTGGGCGGCAGCCTAACCAGTAACGGCGGAGGTGCCGTACGATGGAAAACCATGCGTTCATTGTTGGCTTGATTGTGGGTATCCTTGCCACCCTCACCATGGACGTCGTGGCCGTGATCGCTCTCAGGTTCGGCATCGCCGGCCGGGGGCCGCGCCGAACCGGTCCTGATTTGATCGGACGCTCGATCGGCTACCTCTTGCGGGGCAAGTTCAGGCACACGGACATCCTGCGGACGCCGCCCTTGCGAGGAGAACTAGTCTTGGGATTAGCCGCGCACTATTCGATCGGCATCGTGCTGACCCTTGTGTACCTTGGCCTATTGGCTGTGGCGCACGCGACGCCGACAGCCCTCAGCGCCATCCTCTACGGAACGGCCACCACGGTCTTCCCCTGGTTTCTCATGTTCCCATCACAGGGGATAGGCTGGCTGGGACGGGATGCGCCGGGTGATGCTCATCTGGCTCGCGTAAGCCTGTTCAATCACATCATCTTCGGCCTGGGTATAGCCCTGTGGATGCCAGTGATGAGGCCAATCTGAAATTCAGCTGCTGCCGAACTTGATACAGGGCCAATTTCGATCACAATTTGCGATCCGTCTCATCGAATGGAATGATGCGCTCTACGCTCCCGCTTGAATCAAGGATCCGAATCTCGCCAGCACGAAAGCACGCACGGGTGACAGCGTAGTCAATCGCTTGGCTCTTGACCCAAGACGGCAGCGAGTTGAGGCCGCCCGTCTCGAGTCGTAGCGTAGGCGCAGATATAACGCTGGAAAGCAGCGAGCAAATGCCAAAATATCTCGACCGATAAACTGGGCAGGCAGCAAATGATTGTCATCGTCAGGTGTGGTGGTTTCAAAGAGACTAAAGGTAACGCGGTCGCTACCTTTTACCTTTTCCAGTGCCGCAACTTTCGAATCCCGGGGGTTTCAATCTTTAGAAACCTATAACGCTATGAACTGGAGAAAATTCGTTCTCCTTGGTTGCGTGGTAGCATGCGTTTTCGCAGCCTCGACTGCGATTGCGCAGATGAGGGGGCACGGTAATTCGATGTCCCGGATGGGAATGCGCGGCGCTTTGACGCCACGTTCGATTGCCCGAATGCCGATGCACCGCGCTCCGATGCCAGGTGCGATGGGACGGATGCCAATGCACCGCGCTCCAATGATGAATTCAGCCTTGGGCCTTCGACGCTTTAACCGTTTCAACGATGGAGACTTTAATCGAGATGATCGGTTTCGTCGCTTCAAGCATTTCAACGAAATCATCTTTATCGGCGACTTCGCCTCTCCATGGTGGTGGGGTCCTTGGTGGGGCTGGAACTGGGGCTACCCATACGGATCCTACGGATATTCCTATCCGTTCGACTACTCCGGCTACGGATACGGGTATGGTAACTATGGCTATGGTTATGGGTCGTCCGGCTATGATTACGGATATGGCTACCCGTTTGGGAGTTACTACGGCGGCTATTACAGCGGCACGGACTACGGAAATGACGATGAAAGTGCTGTGCGCAATGTTCTCGCCGAATACGCAGTTGCTTGGAACCGCCATGACATGGCCACCTTCGGTCGTCTCTTCACTGAAAACTGTGACTACGTAAACATCGCCGGGGTCCACTGGAAAGGAGTTCAGGAGATTGTCCAGCGGCAGGCGGAACTGTTTCAGAGCAGATTAAAGACCGCCGTTCGGACTCTTACCGGTGCAGAAGTTCGTTTTTCAACACCCGATGTTGCGCTTGTCCACGCTACGTGGGACGTGACCGGTTGGAGTCGTCCCACTGGAGAGGCCGTTCCAGTTCTGAAAGAAATCACCACGATGGTGATGGTCAAAACTAACGGGAAGTGGCTAATCACGGCTTTTCAGAACACGGAGAGCGGGGGCTCGACAAAGTAAAGAGCAGAATCTTGTGATCCGCGTTTACGATGATGCCGGCAACGTGATCGAAACGTGCGAGCACGAAGGCGATTTCAAAGAATCGTAACGATGGCCTTGACGTATCGGCCCGAATTATCGTTAGATCGCATACAATCATGATGATCGGGCCCGGCGCTAACGATTGTTAAATAACTTTAAGCGCGAGAGAGCTACCTGCTTCACCGATTCCACAGCGAACGGCAGGATCTTGTAAGGCACGACTTCATCGGGCCGCTTGGACAATCCCTCCTCCAAGCCACATCTCCAACCAACCCGCAGTTCTGTGTTGATGTGAACAATAGTGATCCCAGCAGCGATTGCCTTCCGTAAATCATCATCGTCGGTCCCCGATCCGCCGTGTAGGGTAAGTGGAACTCGCGTTGCACTCTTGATTTGAGCGATTCTCTCAATATCCAAGTGCTTCTTCGTTTCTCCTTTCACCATGCTTTTGAGCATGCCATGCATGTTACCTACGGCCGGCGCCAGAATATCGATTCTGGTGGATTCAACAAATTGTTTCGCTTGCGTAGGAGTTGTTAGGCCTTTCGACAGATCCGGAGCCTCTTCATGTATCTCAGAACCAGTACCGATGTCGCCGATCTCCCCCTCTACCAAGATAGCAGGGTTGATTGCT
Source organism: Candidatus Dormiibacterota bacterium (assembly GCA_035472675.1). Taxonomy (GTDB): domain Bacteria; phylum Verrucomicrobiota; class Verrucomicrobiia; order Chthoniobacterales; family UBA10450; genus Udaeobacter. The sequence goes on along the minus strand of DATIOX010000181.1, from coordinate 1,805 downwards.
TTGAGAGATTCGACCGCTACTTTGGTTTGGCGCGTATTTTCATCGAAGGGCAGCGCGGAAAGGTCAAAGACGATGGAATCAAACCCGGCACTCGCTGCCTCGACAGCCTTTTCCAAGGAGTGTGTGTGATCAGCGTTAAGGAAGATTGGGAAATCGAATTCCTCGCGCAAACTTCGCACCAGAGCCGCAATCTGACGGACTCCGAGAAACTCGCGCTCACCCTCGGACACGCCAATCACAACCGGGACCTCCAATTTCAGCCCTGCAGCGAATACTGCTTTCAATAAAACCAAATCGGCGACGTTGAAATGGCCGATTGCGACTGCATTTCTCTGCGTCTGCTCCAAAACATTTCGGAGTGAGTGCATACTACGTTACTTCACCCAAGCTTTTGCGGCGGAGGATCCACATCATCGCGGTAACTGTAGGGCCGAGTCCGCAAAGCACGCAAATTCCCCGCCGTGCTGGCACTGCTTTCGGTCTCCTCGCCGCGCACCATCCGAATCTCCTTTAGCTATTCCGCGGTGACGCGGCCTGTTGTGCCGGCGGAAATCCGACTGACGGCGTTCCGTGAAATCGAGAAGGTCGCACTCCATGACAACAATTGAGATCGAGCCTCGCAACTGCTCCCATCAGGCGTTCCCATTCGTCGAGGCTGCCACGAAAGCCAAGCTCACAGGCAGTATTGAAACGCAACCGGGCGATCGTTTCGCGGCGCTTTCCGCCTTTCGTATCGGCGACGTTCCGATAATGACGGCGCGAAACAAGGATGTGCGAGGCGAGCGGGTCGTGTTCGGCTTTCATTGCGGCAAACTCGGACTCGGCATCACGTATCGCCGCAATGAGTCGTTCCAGTGCGTCTTGAAGGCGTGCCGCCCGCATGCTGTTCAATCGAACATATCGACGGTTGAGCGTCAAGCGGACGCCCACTCTCATTCGTCCCCATGCCATTGGTCGAGTGGCATCCAAACCGAGTCATTATCAGCTTTGCAGCAACCTCCTGATTTGGTTTGCGAGCAAAGCCCTTTGCGCGCGATGATCTGATCGATGCGCATCAGCGTTAGTAGACGTCCGATGTTCCTGTAAAGCACAACTATCGACTTAAACCCGGCCAAATTAGACACGACCGAACAGAGAAAAGGTTCAAAGGAATAATGCAATCCACTTGGGCTGTTCGTCGCATCCTAACGACTGACTATGAATAACCAACCGGTAGGCGCGTCGCGAATTCCAAAAGTTACGTGGCTGGGACTTTTCGTGGCGCTGTTCGGTATGTTGATTGCGCGCCAAATCACTTACTACATTTGGCCGACTCTTACTTTCACAGCGGCAGTTTGGAAAGAATCGCTGATTTGGCTTTGCGTGGTCGCTTTGCTGGTCATCATTCGGCGCGGCGAACGTCTTCCGCTCACGTCGGTGGGTATCGGCGCCTCCCCGTGGTGGAAATCGATTCTATGGGGATTGGTCATGACTATTGTTTGTGCCCTGGTGGGCTTCGGAATCGCTCACGCCACCCAGTACGGTCGGGCGGATAATCCGACTGTTGCGGCCTTCTCGAAATTACCGGTGTGGTTACTCGTGTTCATCGTCTTCCGCGCCGGCGTCGTTGAAGAATTATTTTATCGCGGGTATGCCATCGAGCGCATTGAATCGCTGGGATTGAATCGGTTTTGGGCAGTGGTAATTCCGCTCACCATTTTCGGCGTTGCGCACTGGACCGGCGGTTGGGCTAACATCCTCATCGCGCTTGCTCTTGGAGTAATTCTATCCGTCTTCTATGTCTGGCGGCGCGATCTCGTCGCCAA
>DATIOX010000180.1:0-1908 GCA_035472675.1 Candidatus Dormiibacterota bacterium | reverse complement strand
TATTTGATTTGCGTTGGGGCGCTCGTCCGGCTGTTAAGAGATGACCCGACGCGGTTGGCGCTGCTGCGCGCCCAAACGCCGCATGAATTTATCGACACACTTACCGCAACCTTGTAGCCGCGTCTTCGTGAGACCTGCGGCGCGCTTTAGCCCAGTTGCCTGATTGCGCGAAGCACCGCGTCTACCTCCTGCGGAGTATTGACGACGCTGCATGCTACCCGCGCGTAGGACACGCGATACGGAGTCGTTGACCCGACAATGCGTTGATCGAGAAGCCGCTTCACCACTTGCTCGGGCTTCATTCCCTTTACATCAAAGCAAACGATTCCGGCGGAAAGATTCTCATCACGCGGCGTGTAGAGCTGAATATGCGGCATCGGCGCGAGTCCCTCTTTTATTTGACTGTTCAATTCATGAATGCGCGCCGTGATTCGCGCGGGCCCGATGCTCTGATGAAAATGAACGGCCGTCGGCAATGCCCAATAATGCTCGAAGGCCTGAAACCCGCCCGGTGAAAACCATGCCGCCCGCGCCGGAGGCTGCGGTTCATGTTCCTGTTCCCAAGCTTCGAAAATGTCCGGCGACGTAAACGTCGGAATCACCGGACGCATCCTCGGCCAAACTGCGGGTTTTGCCCAAACGAACCCGGTGCCGCGCGGCCCAAACATCCATTTGTGGGTGCCCGACGCGAACGCGTCGCACCCCAAAGTCGTGATCTTCGGATCTTCGACTCCTAACCCGTGCACGCCGTCAACGATCAGCAGTACACGATCCTTTTCTTCGCGGCCGCGATTCGCTTCCGCAATGCTTTCGGCAATCCGCGCGATCGGGAGGCGCACGCCGCTGCTGGAGTGCACCCATGTCACGCCTACAGCTCGCGTCTTTGGTCCGATCGCCTTGCGAAGGCGCTCCGCGATTTCATCAGGCGAGATTGCGTTGTAGGAATCAAAAAGCGGAATCTTGCGCCAGGTTGCGCCGCAGCGCCCGGTGGCGAGTCGAATGGATTCGTGATGCACGTAGTGATCGTGCGTAGTAGTCAGGATCTCGTCGCCTTCGCGCAATGGCAGTCCGTGGTACAGCAAGGCCAGACCGGTCGTGGTGTTCTGGGTAAGAGCGATGTCCTGTGGATCGCCACTGATGTAGCTGGCGATGGCACGGCAAACCTGAAGCGGAATGTTTTCGTTAGTCGGTTCGAAAATTGCCCTGTCAACGGTAATAAGCGGATTCGCATCTATTTTTTTCCGGTACTGCTCGATCGCTTGTCGCACCGGTCTGGGGTGAGACGCCAGAAAAAACAAGGCGAGATGAATGTAATCGGGAGCGAGTTCAAACTCCCGGCGCACTGATTCCCAATCTTTGAAATCGGCAATCGCGCTCGGCTTCGTCTTTTCGGCCCGGACGAGGAACGGTGAAAACGCTCCGCCAGCCAGGGAGAGTGAACCAGTGATGAGAAAATCGCGACGGGTCACGGACATGACTTTTCCTTTCTGCGTTTTGATGATTTCTAACGGATAGAATCGAAGCCTATTAAATCCGGCGAAAGAGTGCGATCCAATTTGCGTCGGCGAGCCCGTGGCCGCGATTGATGCCCGTTGACCGGGATCGACGATCCCGCCAGGGCTACACTGCGGCGCGCTCGGCTCGAATCTCGCCCATGGCCGCCGTCATCGCACTCCTTCGGTATCGCCAGATTGCGAACGCTACGAACAAAAGATCGAGAACAACGAACATCGCCACGTAAGTCTCGCCACCGATGCCGAAGCCGTAGCTATGCAGACCTTTGCCCAGAACAAAGTTCACGCCATACCACGCCATTAACACTGCGAGAAAACAAACCACGCTCGCAACTGCCAGCCCGAATTGGGTCCACCAACCTGCCAGCCTGCCGTGCAACGCCAGGATGTAACA
>DATIOX010000179.1:0-14090 GCA_035472675.1 Candidatus Dormiibacterota bacterium | reverse complement strand
TGATAATTTCTAATTTGAAAACGATGGCCTCCACCACCTTGCCCGGCGGCACATTCACGCTTGCCAATGATCTGATCCTGACTCGCATGGGCTACGGTGCGATGCAGCTCGCTGGTCCACATGTATTCGGGCCACCAAAAGATCACGACGGCGCGATCGCAGTCCTGCGCGAGGTCGTTAGGCTCGGAATCAATCACATCGACACCAGCGACTTCTATGGGCCGCATATCACCAATCAATTGATCAAAGAAGCGCTGCATCCGTATCCGGAGGAGTTACGGATCGTCACCAAGGTCGGTGCGCGGCGGGACGCGGAAGGGAATTGGCCGACAGCGCTCGCACCCGACGAGCTCCGGGAAGCTGTTGATGATAACCTTGCAAACCTCGGGCTCGACGCCCTTGATGTGGTCAATCTGCGCGTTGGTGGCCTGGACTCGCCGACGCCAGGCTCGATCGCGCAACCGTTCCGCGTGCTCGCGGAAATGCAGGGAGCGGGTCTGATTAAGCACCTTGGGGTAAGCAATGTCACCGCCGAGCAAATTGCCGAGGCGCAATCGATCGCTCCGGTGGTGTGCGTTCAAAACTTCTACAACATCGCCAACCGCCGGGATGAGGCGCTCATCGATTCCCTTGCCGAACAGGGAATTGGTTATGTGCCGTTCTTCCCGCTCGGTGGTTTTACACCGTTGCAATCCGAAACGTTGTCGAACGTCGCTGCTCGTTTAAATGCCAAGACAATGAGCGTCGCATTGGCGTGGCTGCTTCAACGTTCGCCTAACATTCTGCTCATTCCCGGAACATCATCGGTGGAACACCTGAGAGAGAATGTTGCTGGCGCTGGCCTTCAGTTGCCTCATGAGGCAAATAAGGAATTGAACGCCATCGCCGGCTAAAACGTCAGATCGGCTCTCCGTTTCAAATCATTCGCGTTTGAAAACCCGGCCTCGCCTCCGGCCGCGCACAGTCAGCAGTTCGATAATCTCGCGTGCGGAAGTCGTGCCCCGCTTGGTAGAACGTTTAATTCAAAGTCAGACTCTCTTCGAGCAGTGATAAACATGAACGACGTGATATGTTACTTTGCCACCGGTTGGCTATCGAATCTCAAAGCGATTTTCATATCAGAACAGTTAGCCTTGGCTGATGCGAAATGACATGCAGCGATCTCAATCGAATGAGAACCAAAATGCCGCCGCGACCACTCGTTGGATAGCTAATGCGATTGTCGCGTCGCTGCCTTTGCTCGCCTGTTTCCTGGGCGGCGCGACTCAAAAATGGGAAGAGGGAGTTGTCATCACGCTTCTCGCGCTCTACCTGCTGGCGCGACCGCCTCGTTTTTCGCTCGGCGCGCTCACGAACGTCGTTCTTCTCACCCTCTTCATCTTGGCGGCAGTCGCCTTTCTCCCAGCCAGCTGGTTTTTCCAACCGGAGTGGCGTGCAGCGCTTGTAAATGACTTCAGAATTCAGCTCCCATCGACACTCACTCCGCAGCCGTGGATCACGCTGACTTATCTACTTAGCTTCGCTGCTGGACTGAGCTGGCTCTATGTCGTTTCCGCGCAAGACCTGGAGCTTCGCGAGGTGCGCTTTCAACTCCGCTTGTTTACCAGTGGAATTGCGCTCCTGGCCGCAATCTGCATCGCGTTTTACTCGGCACACACCACGCTAACATTCTGGCACAACGAGCAAAATTTCGGTCCGTTCCAAAATCGAAATCAAACTGGAGATCTTTTCGGACTCGCAGGGATTATGATCCTTGCCTGCGCTCAGGACGATCTTCGCAGGGGAAGAAAATGGTGGATCGTCTGGATTCTCGCGCTGGTCGTGGTCGTGGTAGCGACTATTTTGAGTTTTTCGCGCTCTGGAATTGGAATCCTCTTGGTAGGCAGCGCATTTTGGCTTGGCGCGTTCGCGTTCCGACAACGCTCTCCTTCGCCACTGGCGCTGGGAGTCGCTTTTCTTCTGCTGCTACTCACTGCCCTGCTACTTTTCGACGAGCAAATATTCGAGAGATTGCGTCTTCGCGATTTCGGTAGTGCCAGCATCTCAACGGATTTCTGGTGGCGCATTTTTCATGACACGTTTCGACTCATTCGTAATTCGCCCTGGTGCGGGATCGGCTTTGGAAATTTCGAATCGATCTTTGCAATTTTTCGTGGCGCTTCTCCTGGTGACCAGCGAGCCTTGCATCCGGAAAGCGACTGGGTTTGGCTTTGGACGGAACTCGGGTGGCCAACGGTGGTGCTTACGATCGTTGGTATCGCGCTGCTTGTTAATCGAGTTTTTCCTCTGCGAGCGGGAACCAACCAAGGTTATCGTCTCGCCGCTCTTATCGCCGCGCTCCTGTTTGCGATCCATGGGATCGTCGACGTTTCGGGACACCAGGTGGGTACCGCGTTTGCGGCAGTATTTTTGCTTGGACTCTCGCGGCATCGGCCGCTCTGTTTGAAGAGGAGCCAGTGGATATCGATCTTATTTCGCGTTGTGGGGTTGGTATTACTTGGGGCGGGCTTGGCATCGGTTGTCGCCGCGCGCAGTGAGAAACTCTTTCCCGGCTCTGTCGGTGTTTCCAGCGCAAAGCAATTATCGGCGGTAACCGATCGCGAGCACAATTTTAGTGAAACAGTCGCACTGACAACTCGCGCTCTTCGATGGGCGCCGCTCGATTGGCAACTTTACCTTACGCGTGGTGTCGCGGAGGTCGAACTCAGACAGACTACAAACGCAATTGAGGATTTCCGCCGGGCGCGCTTTCTGGAGCCGATTGCTTATGAAGTTCCCCTGGCCGAAGGAAACGCCTGGGTGCCGTACCGCCCAATGTTAGCTGTGACAGCGTGGCGTGAGGCGTTACGCAGAGCGGGACCCCTGCGACCGGAAGTCTACGCAAGCATCCTGAGCGACCTTTCGCTTACCAGTCCAGAAGTCAGCCCTATTCTGGAGGAGATTGGACTTAGCGAGCACGATTTAGCGCTGCCGTATCTCAGGCGCATTTCCGACGCTTCTTTCAATCGCGCTCTCGCGCAATTGTTGAGAAATGATCCGAACTTACAATCGTTCAGTGAAATAGAAAAACTCGCGCTCTTCGCGCTTTGGTCTGAACGCGGTGACTCCGAAGAGATTTCCCGCGTTGTCGTGCAGCACGCAGACTGGCTTCGTTATGCCTGGCTTGGCATTGCGAAATACAAGGCCAGCAAAGGTGATTTTCGCGCCGCCTACGAGTTGACCCAGCGATACGGCGAACCGGTCGCGGCTCCGCGAGTCGCCAGTAATTTGTCTCTCCAAGATCTGGAAAACCGCTTCCGCGCCGCGCCTGATAGCTCCGGCATTGGTTACGAGCTTTATCGCGCGCAGATGCAGAACGGTCGAGTCGATGAAGCGCTTCTTACCGCCCATCATTTCAGCGAACGGCCGCACTCCGCGGCCTATTTTCATTTCCTGGAAGCCCAATGTTGGGCCGAGAAACAAAATTGGGAACGCGCTTGGAATGCCTGGCAGGCGTTTCAGGCGACGCACGTGCGAGCAACGAAGTAGAATCTCTGCGAGAAATTCCTGCCCCTCATTGAATTCGTAGAATCCGACCAACCGCTTTTCCCAAGCATGATGCGTGTATATGCAACTATGATGACTTGCCGATGGGCTTAATGTCCAAGCAAGCGCGCGCGCTGTAGAGGCGGCTGTGTCGGCGGCAGTTGTAGCCGCTGTCGCTGACTGCGGCCTTACTCCGCCCATCAAAAGCATGCTAGAAGTTCACTCGCGGCGAGCTACGGCCCGCATGCCATGCGCACTGAAGTCATCAGCCTGACAATTTGACGGACCGCTGACCGTTGTCTGAACCAAAGTGATACGGCCTAACGAGAATTCGAATATCAAATGCTCTGCTCGCGAATGGAGCCGAGGGGACGCGAGCGACATAGAACACGTCGCGATCGGGAATCGCGCGGATAGACATAGAAGGCAAAGCCGCGATGGGTAGTGGCGAGCGAGCTGGGAAGCGAACGAGTTTCAAATGAATGGGAGTGAATGAGTCAATGTTTTCGGAGTTTGGACACGAACCCGCATTTCCAAGCCCAGACTTGCACCCGACGAGATGAGTTGTTGGTGCGGCGGATGCGGAGCATACTGACGTATTCCATGAAAGATTCTGTCGTCAGAGGATGTCTTCTGCAGCTTCTTTATGAACGTCGAAGCGAAGGTTCCATTCCGTTCGGCCACGCTGAGCAGGCGGTCCCGCCGCCAGGAGGGATAAGTCGCCGTGACTGGTTGCGCGCGGTGGCCCAGCTTTCAGAGTATCGCCTCATCGACTGGACCCCTCTTAAAGATCAGAGCGGGATGGGGCTGCTGTCCGGCTTTGCTAAGATAAACGACTTTGGAGTCAAAGTGCTCGAAGGTGGCGTCGCGTCCCCGATCCGGATCTCTATCGATGAGGTCCGGCGAACCACCGTTCCTCAGCAGGAACAAGCGCCGATCGGACCGAGCACTCCGCAGCAGCAAGTGATTGTAGAGGCACTGGAGAAAGTGATCACGGCGATCAATCAAGCCGATGTGTCGGAGCGAGAGAAAATTGAAGTGAAATCTTTGTTTCGCAAACTGCTGGGTAGCAAAGCCGCCGCCAGCGTATTAGGCCCTGGCGCGCAATCCCTCGCCGCGAAGTACTTCGCGGGATAGAACAGAGAGCTGGCGTCAAAGATTCGTTGGCTTCCTTCCCGAGTCTTGGATTCGCACGACAAGAAACGGTCAATCTTTCGGAAAATACGCTCAGAGCGCATTCACCGATGGGGTAAATTACGTCGTCTTTCGGACAGGAAAAACAGGAAGACTGCATTATGAGAAAATTGACCCTGACCATTACGCAAGGCGGACTGCTCGCCGTGTTGCTGCAGCGCCAGCAATACAAAGTAACCCAGTTGGCCTGGCGTCGCACACGCCGCAAGCACATGCGCGCCGCCCTTTGGAATACCCTCACTTGGCCGTACCGCGCGCTCACGGCGCCAACGCTCGTCGGCGATTCTGCCGAGCCTTTTGTCGGAACTTTCCCGCGTCACACTTGAATCTTTCACCAGGACAATAGCCATGTATCATCAAATCCACACCTACACCGAGCTCCAACAACAGATTCACGACGATCTGCGGATCCAACATCCCGAATGGCTCCAGCCGGATGGCAAATCCCCCATGTGTGATTCTTACGAGACCCGCCTCGTCGAAATGCTTGATAGTCTGACGCGAAGAGGATCCATCGCTACGCGAAGTACATGACAGTCGACACATTTACCTTGGTCGTTCAGTTAGTCCTTTTAGCTGCTATTATTCTCGCTCCCTGGTTTTATAGGAGGAGAGTAAGAGTTAGGTTTGTTCCGCTCAGTTCTAAACAGGTTACCAGGTAAACGGCGGTCTGCCACGGGCCCGAAAGCGGAAGTCCGAAACCCTTCATTCATCTATCGTAAGCGGCTTACGAACGAGTCAAGAAGTTCGGAGCTTAGATGCGACCCCGATTTTCAACACCGCAAATCCCTCCCGACGCTCTCAGCTTTTGAGGGATTTGTTGATTACCAGTGGTGGAGTTAGCGGGATCGAACAGCCGATTGTGGTGTTCTCAGGCGCGGGATTTCAGAGGGCCCAAGCGTTTTCTCCATCTTTTCTTCTGTGAATCGCTTCAATCCTTATCGTTCCTACCAGCAATTTTTCGCGGGTTACTACAGGAACTTCGCCGATCTTTGCGTTGAGCATCATTTGCTCCGCCTCCGCAATCGTCTGGTCTTCGAAGCAATAGGCATTGTTTTTTTCGATGTGTGCTTCTACCGGTTCTGTCTTGGGGTCGTGTCCCAAACCACCCACGTTCCGGTTCATTTTGTTCTTCGACAGGGTACCCAATAATTCGCCGCGTTGATCGATTACAGGTGACGAATCGATTGCCCGCGCCTGCATTTCGTCTAAAGCCGCCTTTACGGAAACCTTATTAGAAATGCTTTTCGCAGGCTCGATGATGTCCTTGACTGTGCGGGCTTTGAAATTCGCGCCCCCAAGGTGGTTAGCGTTTATCTGCTCCATAAGCTTAGACGGCCGACGTTGGTTTAAGAGAGTCGAACGCCGCCACACTTGTGGAGCGAACGCACGGAACCTTCCGCACGCTCGCCGTCAGTGTTAGCGCAATTATTTCACCTTAACTTCGATAGCTTTTGATCTTGCTATCGGCGTCGTTGGGAGGTGGACTTTTAGCACTCCGTCGTGGAATTCCGCCGTGACTTTCGTACTGTCGGCATCTTCAGGCAGCGTGAAGCTGCGTCGGAAAGAGCCAAAGCATCGCTCGATGCGATGGAATTTCTTCTTGTGATCTTCCTTCTCGCCTTTGCGTTCTCCGGAAACGCTGAGGATGCCGTCTTCGACAGTTACCCTCACGTCATCCTTCTTCATTTCAGGCAGGTCGGCTTTGAGCAGATACCCGTGATCGTCCTCACTGATATCAACCTCCGGCGACCAATCTGCGACCGCCAGGCTGTGGATCTCCCCAGTGCCCATTCTGTTCGGAAAGCCGCGCCACAAGAATGGATTGAAGCGATTTTGCGCTTCGGTCATCCCTCTGAGCGGATTCCAAGTTGTTACTTTATTCAATGTATTCATTTTATTTTACCTTTCTGCATTGAGCTAAAGCCATCTTTGTGCATTGCGCTCACCCCTTATTGTCAGAGTTGTCCCTAATCTTGTGCACGTTGAGGAACGGGCCCGCTGGAAGCCAAACGTGGTGACTTCACCAGATCGCGAAATGATTCCAGAGCCGGGTCGCTGACGATGACCAGTTCGAATGTTAAATGCCGTGCTCGCGAATGGAGCGAATGGGATGAGCGACATGGCCGGCAAAGCCGCGAGCTAGCGGTCGAGCGCGGCGGGAGCAGCCGAGATACAACGGAGCCGACGGGAGTCGAGCGACATAGAACACGTCGCGATCGGGAATCGCGCGGGTAGACGGCAACGCAGCTAGGGTAGCTGGCGCAAGCACGGGGCAGTGCGAGTGATCAAGGTAAAGTGACGAGGGTAGGAGCGAGCAAACCGGGAGGCGAGCGAGTTTCAATTAAGAAATGTCGAGCATTGTGCCGCGACAATTTGGGCTGTGGCAATGGCAAGCGAATTTCTTTTTTGATTCTTCCGTGATCGGTTCGTCGATTTCCAGCGCGTAATCGTAAAAAAGTTCCTCGCCCGCTTCGATATCGCGAATCGCACAGATGAAAATGCGGTCGTCTTCCTCGATGGCTTCGCAGTTTGGTTCGCAGGAATGGTTGATCCAGCGCGCGTCGTTGCCGCCAATCTCCGGATTGATTACTTCGCCGTTGTCGAGGCCAAAATTGAATGTGTGTGGATCGTTGTCGCCGTTGGGGGCAGCTTCCCACGAGACGCGTTGGCCCGTGTATTCAATAATGCGAGTGCCCTTGGGAATAAACTCCATGGCGTAAACACCGTGCCCGTGCACACCGGACTGGCGAACCTCGATTCGTACGTCTCGCTCGCGACTTTTGCTCTTCTTTGGCATCGAGGGAATTAAGCAGGAAGAAAAAACCGGAAGCAAGAATGGAGCTTATGGATAAGCGAAATAGAAGGGTCCGAGCCGGACTGGCATTTAGTTGCGATGGTAGCGACGATCGAGCGCGGGAGCGAGCGAGTTTCAATTAAGAATTGGGAAATGGAATGGATAGTGAATATTCGCGGAATGACACAGCAAGAACACGCCCGGCTTGAATCGATCGACGTCGCTTTACGGTCCGAGGCTGTCCGCCAACAAATTCTCCCGTTTATCGAACGGGTCCGTGCGGAGCTGGCTCGGAAGAAAGAGGCGTTAATGACCTGGGAACCGATTCCATTAACCGTGTTCGGTGGCGCATTGCCGGCTGAGATCCGATCTGCCTGGGTATTTGTTTTGCGCGCGGGTGCTGACACAGGCGCGGAACGCCATCCGAATAGTCACCAGCGGATGATGACGTTCGAAGGGAGTGGCGATATGCAGACCGGAGAACCGAGCCAGTGGCAATCGAATGTGTTAGTTAGCAATCTGGACGCGCCGCTGCAACAGCGATGGATTTCAATTCCGCAGAATGTCTGGCACCGCCCAATGGTCGGCGCTGACGCTGATTGGACCGTGGTTTCGTTTCACACTGTTCCGGCCGAGGAACTGATCGAAGAAAAGCCGGATGGCAGCAGCCAAGATGGAACGAAGCAGATGAAGTATTTGGATAGGAACTAAAAGAGATCCGATTGGAGATATGAAACAATTTCTGGTCGCTGCGCTGACGGTTGTCACCGCCATGAGCTCGGTCTGGGCGAATCTGGGCGACGGCTCGGACAGAATTGACGACCTGTACGGCAACCTGGATCAGCGACAGTTGCGCGATGATGGAACTGTCGGCGTTTTTTACCATAAGGATCGATATCTTTACCTTGTAATCTTTGTCAATGACCGGAGCGTTTCGGAAAGTTATTCTCATATCAACGGTACCGATCTATCTGAAAAAGAGATCGCAAAATTCCTGAAAGTAAATGCCGCCGGTGGGACATGGATTCCTGTCAACACCTCGAAAGAACGGCGCTTCAAAAGAAGTGACGGCAGAGCTGAGGCGACGTACGGAAGCTCAAGCGGACGTCGGGCGCTGACAGTGCGAGAGCTTCGTGGCAAAGATGCCCAGCGTGATCAGTGATCCTACACGGAGACAAGGCTGAAAGGTATCGCCTTTGCGTTGACTGACGTGTTAGCCTCTGTGGCTTAACTAAAACAAACCTATGTTACACATCATTTGGTACATTATTGTCGGCTTCATAGTCGGGTTGATCGCGCGCGCCGTTATGCCGGGCGTACAGCATCTCGGTTTCATACTCACTACGCTACTCGGCATCGGTGGCTCGATCATCGGCGGACTGATTGCCCGCCTATTTTCCAAACCGGAACCAGGCGCCACGTTTCATCCAGCGGGCTTCATCCTGTCGATCATTGGCGCGATCATTTTGCTCTTTATTTGGGTAAAATTGGCCGGCCCCTAACGAAGAGAAACGGTCAAGGCACTGCGGCGTAGCGGCCGGACAAACAAGCCAGAGCGTACCTGAGAGAGAATAGAGTCAGGGTGGGGTTCACACCGACATCTTCCGGAGCATGAACGCCGCGACGATTCCCACAAGGAAGAAACCGACGATCTGGATAAACATGTAACTGGCAGTGTAAACACACGGGAAGTCGTACCAGTTCCAATAGGAAACGTTGGTCGCGATGGCGGCCAGGATCCCGGCAACGAGAACGAAGCCGACTCTGCCGGCGAAGCTCGCGATGCGCGTCTGAGCGAGCAGGAACACGACAAGGATCGCTTCGAGCAACTCGGTGCCGAATTCAATTCCGAGCAATTTGCCAAGTACGAGCGGTCGACCAGGCGGGTGATACATGAGAATGCCAGAAGGGTTCGTCGCGATTTTTTCGCCCATGTGTTTCATCGCTTCATTCTTTTCCTGGCGGGTCGCATTCTTACCCAGACCCGGGCCGGGAAAAATATAAAGACCGGTCTGGTCGCCGATGTTGCTTTGCATCGCACTGAGGACGGCTGCTTCATTTGGAATTTCGCCGACGCCGGCTTCGCCCAGGGGCAATGCCATGTGCGCGATTGACGTCCAGATGAACATGACGATTCCGCCGAAAATACCAGCGAGAAGAACTTTCATCAGCGGAATAGTGGCGGGTCGGGGAGAAGTTTAGAAGGAGAAATTCAGAATTAGGAAAACGGAATAGACTGAAGTCACAACGAAGAATGCTGGTTCTTTCTACGTCTTTCGACGAGATCCCAGTCAGCCGCTTTGATCCCGCAATCGCGGAACTGGCTATGATTTGATGGGGAAACCTGTTGCGTCCGATTGGCACCGGAGTTTGACTCGACTGCGGTCTCTTGTAGAGTTAGCCCCTCTCCCGCGCGGGAGAGATTTTCCCCAATGAATAAAATTCGTAATATCGCCATCATTGCGCACGTCGATCATGGCAAGACTACTCTGGTCGATCAGCTGCTGCGCCAATCGGGCACGTTTCGCTCCAATCAAAAGATTGAAGAGCGCATGATGGATTCGATGGATCTCGAGCGCGAAAAAGGAATCACGATTCGTGCGAAGAACGCAGCTTTTCAGTGGAACGGTTACCGGATCAACATCGTCGATACACCTGGTCACGCTGATTTTGGCGGCGAAGTCGAGCGGATCATGAAAATGGTGGACGGCGTCCTGCTCGTTGTCGACGCGCACGATGGGCCGCAGGCACAGACGCGCTTTGTTTTGCGCAAGGCGCTGGAGAACAAATTGAAGCCGGTTGTTGTCATTAACAAGATTGACAGAGAAAACGCGCGCCCGCACAAAGTGCTGGACGAGATTTTCGATCTCTTCGTCGAACTGAAAGCGACCGACGAGCAACTCGATTTCCCTATCATTTACGCCAGCGCGAAGGACGGTTTTGCTGTGCGCGAACTGCACGAAAACAACGAAGATATGACGCCGCTTTTTCAAGCGATTGTGCAACATGTGCCGGCGCCAAAAATTTCGACCGAGCCATTCTTTCAAATGCTTGTCTCGAATCTGGACTACAGCGATTACCTGGGAAGAATTGCGCTCGGGCGCATCGTCAGCGGTCGCGTCGCAGTCGGGGACTCCATCGTTTGCATTCACCGGGATGGCCGCCATGAGCGGGCGACAGTCACGGCGCTTTTTACCTATTCGGGATTGGAGCAGGTGGAAATAAAACACGCCACCGCCGGCGACATCATTGGACTGACCGGTTTCGAGGAAGTTTATATTGGCGAAACGCTCTCAGACCGCGAGGAACGAACGCCGCTTCAATTTGTAGATATCGACCCGCCTACGATTCGCATGCACATTCTGGTCAACGATTCGCCGTTTGCCGGGCGCGAAGGAAGGTTTGTGACGGCGCGGAATATTCGCGAGCGCCTTATTCGCGAGACGCGCGGCAACGTCTCACTCCAGGTCAACGACACGGAAACCGCAGGGGCATTTGAAATCAATGCGCGCGGCGAAATGCAGATCGCGATCCTGATCGAGCAAATGCGACGCGAAGGCTATGAGGTGATGGTCTCGCGTCCCGAGGTCATTTTCCATCGGGCAGAGAATGGCTCCGTGCTCGAGCCCCTGGAAAATCTTTATGTCGATCTCCCAAACGAAAATCTCGGTGACATTTTGCAATTGGTTGCCAATCGCAAAGGTGAGGTTGTCGGAATGGATCATCACGCGACACGCGTGTCGATCGAGGCGATCGTTCCGACTCGTGGCCTGATTGGCTTTGAAACCGATCTGGTCAACCTGACCCGCGGGGAAGGTTTGATGAGTCATCTTTTTCGCGAATACGCGCCGTTCAAAGGCGAACTCGAAGGACGCGGTCGTGGTGTGATGGTATCGATGGAATCGGGAGTCAGCACGGCTTACGCGCTTAACAACATTCAGGAACGCGGCCGGCTTTTCATTGGCCCACAGGAGGACGTTTACGAAGGGATGATCGTCGGCGAAAACGCGCGCCCGGAAGATTTGCCAGTCAATCCCTGTAAAGCAAAACATCTCACCAACATGCGTTCGCAAGGTGACGGGAAAGGCATCCAGCTCGAAGCACCGCTTCGCATGAGCCTGGAGCGTGCAATTGAATACATCGACATCGACGAATACGTGGAAGCGACGCCGAAATCATTGCGTTTGCGAAAGCGGATCCTCGACGCGACTGCCCGCAAGCGCGCCGTCGTGATAGCTGCTTAAATCAGCTCATAAGCCACGATTTTTTCGGTGTTTTCGCCAGCGGCGCGCATGAATTGCACCGTTTTCTTGTTCGCACCGTCGTTTGGGCTTTTGGAAGAGATTGAGGCGAGCCAAGTGTTCGGTTCCCAATTACTAACATTACAAAAATATAATGTTAAAAACGTTGACGTTTTTGTCATTATCTTCGTAATCTCGCCACCTCAAGCTCGCTCTCTCCACTCCAGCTTGTGGTCAGCATCTCCAAACATATGAAAAATCCACGTTGGTTCATTGGTAACCGTTTTGTCTCGCATCTGCGCATGGCAGGTGTTGTAACCCTGATGTCCGCAGCGGCCGCTATGGCGTTCGTCGCGGTGAAACCGCCCAGTCCAACATTGGCATCATCGCAAGATCGGCTTCGCAAGATAAATAAATTTCGAGGCGATCGCGATGAATTGAGCAGCAACAAGCGCACCCTGCCTGGCATCGACCGCGAGCGCGGGCCAATGTTAGCGGCCATTGAAGATTACGCCCACCGCGCCTACCCCGCGAAGGACGTACCCATGCATGCGACCCTTAGCGCGGCAGCGGGATTTCGACACGTTAAAGCCATGTCTATGGGGAGGCCCTCTCCTGGCAATGCGTGGCAGCTGGTTGGTCCGAGCAACGCCGATGTTCCCGACGTCCTGACCTTCAGCGGAGCTCAATATTTCGCTTCTGGCCGAATCACGGCCCTCGCCCTGGCACCGAACTGCGGCCAGGGCCACTGCTACCTTTACCTCGGGGCAGCTGGGGGAGGTATCTGGAAAACGGACAAGGCATTGAAAACCAATCCCTCTCAGACGTGGGAATTCATTTCCGGAAGCTTCGGCACGAATGCGATCGGAGCACTCGTCATCGACCCCACTGATGCGACGGGGAATACTCTTTACGCTGGCACCGGCGAGCCGAATGCCTCTGGTGATTCAGAAGCCGGTCTTGGCATCTGGAAATCGACTGACGCCGGAAGTACGTGGAGACAACTCGCTGCGATGATAGGCCCCATCACCACCACCTCGCCGGGCACTGGGCCAAACGGCACATATGGTCCTGGAAACGCATTTGTCGGTCGCTCGATCAGCTCAATTGTTGTTGACCCAACAAATCCGAACCATCTCTACGTGTCGTCTGCACGCGGGGTGCGCGGAGTCAGTTCCGTCACCGGAGGTGGAACTACAAATCCACCGACGGCCCGGCCGCCTTTCGGTCTCTTCGAATCCACCGATGGCGGCGCCACGTTTAGCTTTATTTGGGACGGCGGCGCCGGTTGCCCGGCAACGTGCAATGGAACTGACCCGCTCGCGTCCATTCGGGGAGTCCATGAAACGGCGCTCGATCCTCATTGGAACGGCACGACAAACAAGATCATCTATGCGGCTGACTTCCCTGGTGTCAGCGGCGGTGGCGGCGTTTGGCGCTCCACGGATGGCGGTTCGACTTGGACTCAGATCAAGACCGCGCTAAATGCTGCCGACAATGTCGATCGGGCCTCGTTCGCCGCCACACCCATTACGGGCGGATTTACGCGAATGTATGTCGGCGACGGAAATGACGGGGCGAATGCAACGCGGTTCTTCCGCACCGACGACGCCGCTGGTGCAGCGGTGTTTACGGACATGACTACGTCGCAGAACATCAACTACTGCGACGGTCAGTGCTGGTATGATAATGTAGTTTATAGTCCGCCTGGGAAGCCGGATGTCGTTTATCTCGGCGGTTCGTTCTCCTACGGTACGCAGGGTTTTACGACAAATGGCCGCGCGTTTATCCGCTCGTCCGATGCCGGCGCGTCCTTCGCTGACATGAGTTGGGACGCGACGACGAACCCGACTCCGCCCGGCCAGTGTTGCCAGCCAAATCCAATCTCGCCGAACGGCATGCATCCGGACAGTCACGCAATTGTAGAGGTGCCTGGAACCGACATTGCTTTCTTTGGCGGTGATGGCGGTATCATGCGCTCGAGCGGGGCTTTCGCGAACATTTCATCCCAGTGTGCGAGCCCCCGCGGGCTTACCGGTTCGAACCTGGCGCTCTGTCAGCAACTGCTATCGGCCGTACCCACAAAGCTCTTCAATCTCAACAAGGGATTATCAACTATACAATTTCAGAGCGTGTCGGTTGCTGCCGATAACTTCAGGCATTTGCAGGGCGGAAATCAAGACAACGGCACCTTCGAGACCTACGGCTCGCTGACTTGGCCGCAGGAAATCTATGGCGATGGTGGCCAATCCGGTTTTAGCGTGACCAATTCGTCCAGGCGCTTTAATTCGTTCTTCGGACAGAACCACGATGCCAATTTCCGGAATGCTGAT
>DATIOX010000178.1:0-10337 GCA_035472675.1 Candidatus Dormiibacterota bacterium | reverse complement strand
CCGCGGCGAGCGGTGGCGTTGATGGCGAAGGTGGCGCGGGCGGTGCAATACGCGCATGGGCAAGGGATCCTGCATCGGGATTTAAAACCTGGGAACATTTTGCTGGATGGGCGGGGCGAACCGCTGGTGAGCGACTTCGGTGTCTCCAAATGCCTGGAACCCACGAGCAATCTAACGCGCACGCTCACCGCCTTTGGCGCGCCTGATTACGTTGCACCGGAACAAGTCAATCCAGCAGGCGCGGGGTCTGGCAAACTTGGTCCCACGTCGGATGTTTATAGTTTGGGTGCGATTTTGTTCGATTTGTTGACGGGTCGTCCGCCATTTTTGGGTGAGCACGCGCTTAAGGTGATCCAGCAAGCGAGCGAGAAGCCGGCGCCGAAGCTGCGTACATTGGTGCCGGGGCTGGATCGGGACTTGGAAACGATCTGCGCGAAATGTTTGGAGAGGGAACCAGGTGCGCGTTATCGCTCTGCTGGCGATCTTGCCGAAGACCTCGAACGCTGGCTGGAAGGCCGCCACATTGTTGCGCGTCCTGTTTCGCCTCCTGCGCGCGCGTGGCGCTGGACGCGGCGGAATCCAGTTGTCGCCGGAATGGCAGCGCTCCTGCTGGTGTTGGGATCGACAGTTGGTGCGATGATTTGGAACGGCGAGATGGCGGGTCCACCGACGGCAAGTGGCATTGCGGTGCTACCTTTTGAAAGTCTAAGTCCAGACAAAGAAAACGCATTTTTTGCCGACGGCGTTTACGACGGTGTTTCCACCAAACTGGCGAAAGTGGCCACTCTAAAAGTGATCAGCCACAACAGTGTGGCAAAATATCGTGGCGCTCGGAATACACAGGAAATTGGTCGTGCGTTAAATGTCGCGTACGTGCTCGAGGGAAGCGTGCGCAGGGAAGCAGGCAGAATCCATTTGAACGCTCAGCTAATTAATACGCGCACGGACGCCCACGTGTGGGCGCAGGAATACGATCGGGATCTGAGTGACGTGTTCACGCTCCAGACTGAGATCGCGCAAAAAGTAGCCGACCAACTTGGGGCGGAAGTCTCAGTCGCCGAGAAGGCCGCAATTCAGGAGCCACCAACAACTGATCTTGTCGCGTATGATTCCTACCTGCGAGCCAAGGAACTCGTCAATGGAATTGCATTTAGCATGCGGGCAAAAGAAGACTTGTTCCAGGCGGTGCAACTTCTCGACCAGGCAGTCGCTCGCGATCCATTGTTCTTTCTTGCCTACGGCGAGCTGGCGGGCGCGCATGATCGAATTTATTTCCTCGGTTTCGATCATACAGATGCCCGTCTTAAATTGGCCGAAACAGCCGTCCAATCGGTTCGCCGCCTACGCCCCGAATCCGGAGAGGCACACCTCGCGCTCGCTCAGCACTTTTACTGGGCATATCGAGATTACGACCGCGCCCGGGAACAGCTCGATGCCGCAGAGCGTACGCTGCCGAACGAATCGCGAATTCCACTTTTGGCCGGCTACATTGATCGGCGCCAGGGTCATTGGGACAAATCTCTGGAGGAAATGAAACATGCGTTGGAGTTGGACCCGCGCGATTTTTCCATACTCCAACAAATCTCTCTTACTTATGAGTGCTTGCGCCGCTATAAGGAGATGGCCGACACGTTGGATCGCGCGCTGGCCATTTCCCCGAAAGATGTTCCGAGCCGGGTACGGCGAGCTTGGGTCGATCTTCAGTCGCAAGCAAATACAAAACCGCTGCATTCTACAATTCAGGCGATTTTGTCGGAGAATCCGAGCGCTGCGCCGGTTCTCGTTGATCACTGGCTTTACATGGCTTTACGCGAGCGGGATCCCGTCGGAATCAAGCGCGCACTGGCCGCCATGCCTGCCGATGGCTGCTACGACGAAAACATTCCATTCCCCAACAGTTGGTGCGAAGGTCTTGCCGCGCGACTCAGCGGCGATGAGTCTGCAGCCCGCTCCGCCTTCAACAAGGCGCGCGAGCAGGTGAAACAAATCGTGCGCGACCAACCCGATTATGCAGAAGCTCTTTGCGCTCTCGGCGTGCTCGATGCTGCCTTGGGAAACAAAGAGGATGCCATTCGCGAAGGCTTGCGCGCCGTCGAGTTGATGCCGCCAAGCAAAAACGCCCTGGAGGGTGCGATGTTGGCTCAGTATCTGGCCGTCACATATGCATGGACGGGCGAAAAGGACCACGCAATCCAACGATTGCAGGAAGCTGCTAAGTTGCCGGGGAGCCATGTTACTTATGGTCATTTGCGCCTTAATCCGCTTTGGGACCCGTTACGAGGGGATCCGCGCTTTGAAGCGATTGTCAATTCGCTGGCGCCGAAGTAGCATTTCTCAAAAAGTAACTTTCGAACTGCGGCGGCGCTCCGCTACTTTCCTGTCACGGGCATGCTCATAACCCGGCGAGTTGTTTTTGCACGAGCGAGAAACCTATTGGATTTTCCCAAACAGCCGCATCCTCCCCTAGGGAAAAATCCTACACCTGTTTCAGGTATCCGGCCAACTTGACCTACCCCGCATCAAATGCCACCGTAGAACTTTTTTGATTTTTCTAGTTGACACTTATTCACATCGCCTGTAAGCGTCGGCACTTATGAATAAGCTCCAAGCAAAAATCACCATACGCTTGGTCGCGGCAATGCTGGTTACTGTGGCTGTTATCGGTCTTAGTGCCCTTGCAGTGCATGCGCCCGCTCAGAACCAAAACTCGCTAACGCGTTCCCTAAAGAGTATTCAGACCGATAAAGCGACATTGTTTTACGCGGACCAGAGGATAAATAGAATGTACTGCGTCGAGATGGTCCTCCCCGGAACCAGCGAGAGCAAGGCGGCGGCTGAGAATCTGAAACTGGTAGCAGCAACACTTTAGTCGCTGCTCCTTTATCTAACGAATCAATCGGCCAGTCCCGAAGGGTTCGGGGCTGTCGTATTGTCTACTCGTCCAATCGGCAAAACAAGGTTCTAGGCTTGACTCGAGCCTACGCGCTTGCGTTTGGAGCGAGCCTAAAATTACGCCGCTTTTGTCTTTTTGTTCCTGGCGCTGAAATCAATCGCCGAAAGGGCAGAATTCCCTTAGGATCAATGCGATGTTTCCCAGGCATATTTATGCCGCGTGGTTTGTCGTACACTTCTCACTCATAACGGCAGTTTGTTTTGCCGGTATATTCTCGCTGGTCGCCGAGGGTACGACGATGTTGCCTTTAGGCCTCGAAACGTGCGCGCGCAGGGCAGAACTGATTGCGGCATTTGTCCTCGGAAAGGAAGCGGCTGCATCCAGTCCCGTGCGGCAAGGGATCGCCACCTATTTGCACGCTGCCGGTATCCAGGCCGGATACAGTTTTTTTGCGCCGAACATACCGGGTTACCACAAGTTAATCTTCGAACTTTATCACGAGGACGGGCGAGTAGAATATGAATCGCCGCACGTGAGTGGCAAGGCAGCCGCTTTGCGTCTGGATAGTTTATTAGATCGGCTGGCTGACAAGCGCTATGAACCGTTAAGGGAAGTGGTGGTTAAGATGCTCGCCTTCTCTGTCTGGCGAGAGCGTCCTGACGTGAAAAAAATTCGAGCGACATTCGGGGCGGTTAACCTTCCAAGCATTAGTGGCTTTGAGAATGGGAAAGCCGAATCGTTCCAGCCCATGTTCAGCTACGACTTCAGCCTGCGCGAAGAGGAGAAACGATAGGAACCACCGATTGCACCGGATAACGTAGACTAGACTGAGGCATTCTCGTTTCGAAGAATCGCAACATCCGATCATACTTTGTCATTTACGCTTTGCCTCTCCTAATTCACTGCTGTTATCCATTATTCCGTGTCTAAATCACACACTTTGAAAGAACAAGGTGCAACGACCCTGCTGCGACGATGGTCGGACAATTTCATGGGGTTTCTGTTCCCCCTGGAGACAGACAAGTGGCTTGGCGCTTTGCGTATCGGTCTGGGACTGCAAGTAGCCGGTTATGCGCTGTTCTTAAAAAGTGACTGGCACTACTTGTTTGCCAGTACCGGCAGAGGTCTTGTCAGCCGCAAACTGGGAGAGGCCATTACGTCATTCGACAGTCCACTGATTCCCAAGCTTGGCTGGCTTGTTACTCTTGGGGGTTACGCTCACATCGGCGAGGACGCCGTGCTTTCCATTGTATGGACCTGTTTGCTTTGTATGGGACTGTTGTTATTACTCGGTCTTTTCTCTCGCCCGGCCGCAATCATTGCGTGGTTTCTTCACCTCTGCGCAGCGGAAAGCGGTGGGCTATTCGCATACGGCGCCGATAACTTCATGACTACGGGCCTCTTTTATTTGATGTTATCGCCGTTGCCAGATCGATACTCACTCGATCACTGGCTGCTAAAAGGAGAACTAAGGGGTCCACAACTTTTAGGTTTTTGGCGGCGCGTTTTGCAGGTGCATATGTGCTTCGTTTACTTTATCGGCGGCTTGGCGAAATGTCTGGGCAGCGGTTGGTGGGATGGCTCTAATCTCTGGCGATCGCTGACCCGGCCGCCTTTCAACCTTATTTCCCCGGACATTCTTGTTCGATTCAAATACGCACTACCGATCCTCGGAATTTCGATCTGTCTAATCGAACTCGGTTACCCATTTTTCATTTGGATAAGGAAGACCCGCTTGTTTTGGTTGGTCTGCATCTTGGTAATGCACGCGGCGATTGGGCTGGCAATGGGAATGTACCTTTTCGCCCTTGTGATGATCGTTTTGAATTTTGCCGCCTTCGGTATCGGAATGAGCAGCGAGCGACCTGTCTCTGCCGAGGTTACGGTGGCCCGAAGCACAGTGCAACGCACGGGCACTTCACGGCGATCAGCCCTTGGTGCTCCGCCGCTTCGCGGTTAAATTCAGCCGACGCGAAAGCGCACGTCGCGAATCGCCCTGCCGCCGAAACGCTGTTTAAGTTTTCGCAAAATTTCGGACTTGGAAATCTGTTCTAGTTCGTAGTGCAACGCCGGCTGGAGCACGCGAATGTAGAGAACGCCTTCTCGCAATGCTACCGGCGCCGAGTGCGTAGCGATAAATTCACCGACGATTTTCCCCCACGCGTCCATCACTTCCGTCTCATGCAAACGCTCGCGTAACCCGAGGCGCTGCATCAATTTTGGAACTAACTGCGCCGGCGACTGCCAGCGGTCGCCTCGCTTTTTTCTCTCAGGAAGACCTCGCCATTCGGCGATCACGGCGGCGCGACGAGAAGGCGACATAGGCATGTGAGGCGAGCATCAATATTTCCGCCGCATGTGACTTGGCAGAATACTCAGCTCGGTGCGGTATTTGGCCACGGTGCGTCGCGCGATCGGGATACCGCGCTCACTCAGAATTTCAACGATCTCGTTATCGCTCAACGGTTGATTGCCATCCTCGCGCTTCACGAGGTCTAGGATAGCTTCTTTCACGCTGGTGTTGCTCAGCGATTCGCCGGTGGCGGTCTGGTAGCCGGGCGTGAAAAAGTATTTCATCTCGAAAATACCTTGTGGCGTGGCCATATACTTGCCGGAAACGGCGCGACTGACCGTAGTCTCATGCACGCCGACGGCGTCGGCGACTTCTGCCATCGTCATCGGCTTCAGATGCGATCGCCCATGCTCGAGAAAATCGCGCTGCCTCGAAACGATCTGCTTTGCGATGTTGGAAATCGTTTGCTGGCGCTGATGGATCGAGCGAATCAGGAATTTGCCGCTTCGGATTTTGTCGCGGATATAATCTTTGACTTCGCCGCTCTGGGTGTTGCCCGACGCAATGATATCTTTGTATAGATTGCTAATCCGCAGATGCGGAATCTGCTCGTCGTTCAAAGTGATTTGGTACTCGCCATCCACCTTTTCCACCGTCACATCCGGCAGCACATAGTTTTGCGGTGCAGCCGCAAAGACCTGGCCGGGACGCGGATTCAGCCGCCCAATGTTGTCGGCCGCCTTTTGCACATCCTCTACACACATCCCCATCCGACGCGCGATTTCGGGAAAGCGCCGCCTGCCCAAATCCTCCATGTGTTCGGACACGATTTTGTACTCGAGGCTGTTTTCTTTTCCTTCTCGCCTTAGTTGAATGATCAAACACTCGCGCAAATCGCGCGCGCCAACTCCTGGCGGATGAAAACCCTGTATCAACGCCAGCATTTTCTCGAAATCTTGCTCGGGGATTCCTGAGTTCAGCGCCATTTCGTCCGGTGCGCTTTGAAGAAATCCGTTGTCATCGATGTTGCCAGCGATTAGCTCGGCAGCTTTGCGGTCGGTGGCGTTGAGAGCGGTCTGATTCAGTTGTCCCAGCAGATTTTGCTGAAGCGTTTCCTGCACGGCAATGGAATCGAAAAAGAACTGGCGCTTGTCTTTCGCTTCCCCCGAACTCCGAAAGCCGTCCGCGCCGGAACTGGCCGACTGTGCCATGTAATCGCGCCATTCTTGGTCCAGGCTCGCGAGCTTCTCGAATTCGTTCTCGAAATTATCGTCAACGGAAGACTCGCCCTCGCCCTGAGCATCGGGGCCGGGCTCATCAGGCAATTCCTCGAGAATGGGGTTTGTTTCCATCTCCTGCTGAACGAGGTTGCGCAGCTCAAGCAGCGGCGTCTGGAGGACGAGCAGGCTCTGCTGGAGTTGGGGCGAGAGAACCTGCTGTAAGGCAAGGCTCTGCCCGGGAAGCAGTCGGGTCTGCATTCCTTGTCCGGACATACGCCGAGTTTACCGGCGTCGCCGACCACGAGCAAGCAGATCAAGGGAGAACCATTTGGATTCAAACAGAATCAGCCGCAGGTGATTGGATGCTCTGCGTCCGTCCGTTTACCGTGATCCAATCAACTTCCCCATCGAACGCCACGATTTCCCCGAATAGGTCTCGGCCCTCACGGGAGGGAATTGCTATGAGATCGGCTCGAAATCCGGGCCGAATCCGGCCAAGCGTGTTCTGCTGACGTAGCGCCGACGCCGGATTCACTGTCACCATCTGAAAAACCTTCTCGGGTGAGATCTCCGGTTCACTGCGCTGAAACGCACGCATCTCTGCAAACAAGCTCAGACTCTTATTGCTGGCGAGGCTATCAGTCCCCAGGCAAATGTTAAACCCAAGCCGACGTAACCGCTCGGATTGAAATGGGCTGTGACCAAAATAGTCATGGCTGCGCGGCGCATGCACGACGTGAAATTTTGTCTTCACTTTTTCAAGCAACTCGAAGTCACTTTCGGTCAATTCGTTTAAGTGCGCCACGAGCCAGTCAGGTAGGACACGACCGCTGGACGCACCGACGAATAACCCCAGCGGCGTTTCATGCCCGCAGTCGCCCATGTCACGTCCAATATTTTCCATGAAGTCGTAAAGGGGGCCTGACCCATCGCGAAACATTTCCATTTCCTCTCGCGATTCCGCCAGATGTGTCGTCAGCAGGACATCCTCGCTCGCTTCCTCGCATCGTTGATACAACTTCTTGGATGCCGTAAACAATGCATGCGGTGCTAACCCGCTTTTTGGCGCAGACTTCAGCGATTCGATTGCGGAATCGACAAGTTCTTTGGTCGGGTTCGGGGAACGCACATCGATTAATTCCGCGAACCACCATGTCCGAATTGGCTGCCCCGGGAGCTGCCGGATCAGTTCCGGAAACGCGGTTAAATTTACGATGGTTGTCGTGCCGAATCTTTTCGCCTCTGCGAATCCTTTGTTGATCGAGGTGACATAATCCTGCGGCGAAAGTTTCGATTTCTCCGCGTTAATGGCACGGATCCAATCGGTGAACGATTTTTGCCGGGGAATCTTCCCGCGCAAACAGGTGTAATCAAGATGACAATGCGCGTTAACCAGCCCTGGCATGAGAATCTGCTCGCCAAGATCGACCATCTCCTGGCCCGAATATCGCGCGGAGACTTCGGAAAATTTTCCAACATCGACAATTCGATCTGCCGAAATTGTGACTGCCCCATTCTCGATTGCCGCTCCATCCATTGTCGCGACAACACGCGAACGAACGATCATTCGCCTTTCACCACTTTCCGGCATGCGGCCACCAAAAGATTGCACGGTTCCTGGCAGAGCAGCGGAATCGTAGCCAGGATCGTCTGGCCCGCTGTAGCTCTAGCGAAGGCGGATGCGCCCGCCTCAACCGGCGTTTGGACCTGATCCCAGGTCGGATCAAACTTTTCCTGTGGCAACCTTGTTGACGCAATCGCGCCGCGCTGGTCGCGCTTCCACAAAATTGTTCGCAAACAACCGTCTTTAGATCGACAAAAATCTGCGACCAGATCATCGATCTGTGCATCCGAAATCTTGGCGGCTATACGATAGATTCCGGATTGCCGATGCAACGTTTCGCGCAATGATGTAGTGCGCAACCGGCCAGTCTTCCACGCAACGAAGATGGCTAGTCTGCCCGGATAAAAATGACCGAGAGCGCGTCTTAATTCATCAGAGCTTTGAAGCTCCATGCGCCAGCCGGACCGCAGATTGGGCGCAGTTTTTAGTGCACGATAATTCCCCGCATCGTCATACCTTGCGATCTCGATCGCGTCTTCTGGGTCTTGAAAGATTTCCAAACCATCGCGTGCCTCGTCATCGCGATGGCAAAGAACAAGATCGTCGCCGGTTTTCCGGACCAAAATTTGGCCGAAACAAAAAGGAACAGCTTCGAGGGCCTGCTCGGCGGAATATTCCATCGCTAAGGCGCGACCGCCGGGCGCCGTGCTAGTGCAAACAATGCGCAATTAAGCCGCCGGCGCGCTCCAGAAATTGGCGATCTTCTTCATCGAACGCGTTCAGTTTGTCGCTCTCCACATCCAACATGCCCAGAACGCGTCGGTGCTCGTTGTTTCGCATCGGGACAACGATCTCCGAACGCGTCGTGTGAAACGCGGGCAGATGCCTCGGATCTTTGTGCACGTCGCCGACAATAATCGGTTTGCCCGAGTCCAACGCGGCGCCGCACAACCCCTGGGTAATGGGAAAACGCGGGTAAGTAGGCGGCTCATCGCCTGTGCCTGCGAGAATCACGAATTCATCTTTGACGATTTTGTAGACCGCTAACCATCGATAGTCACGCGCCGCACGAATCATCTCCACCAGTTGTTTCATTCGTTTTCGGGTGCAGCCGCCAGCCAGCGCAAATGCCCCGATCTCCTGCAGCTTCTTGCAAGTGGTTTCCTTCATTCGCGGGGAAGCAATCTTGCGCAAAAACAAACCAAGCGCGAGCGGGATTTCAACTTTTTGCGTTGGACGCCTGCTCGATGATGATATCGGCTAAACCGGGATCGGTGCCGATCGATTGCGCGTAGAATAACGAACGACTCTCGATCCGATAGGGATTGCGTCGGAAAATCTCACCGCGCGCCCTGTGCGAAATATTTGTTGATCCTCCATTCGCGATTCCAAGCAATGCGGGAATGTCCTCGTAGCTATGCAAGCCGTCGGAAATAAAGAACGGAACGACGACCACGTTCGCAGTCTTCGTTAATGTTCGCCACTCGGACACCAACGGCGGCTCTTCCATGTAAACGTTCAGCACTTCCGCGAATTTTCTGAGCGCACGGATTTTTTCCGCTTCGCGTTTCGCTGCGACAGCACTGTTTTCATTCAAATCTGTGCCGTGGGCGACAATCAGCAACGTGGTCTTCGCGGGATCTACGCCGGGCGCAATCCCAAATGCGCGTTTGAGCAGCAATTCAGTCATCGCAGGATGATTTCCAACCGGCTCGCAATATTTCCAGGTCTGGCCAGTCGGTCGTTTCGTAGTCCCTTCGTCCAGGTCAAGCTCGCGCGGGATCACAGTCTGAGTGAAGTAGCCTTCGCTGATGAAATTCGGCACCACGTAGACTTCACGGATCGATTCGGGATCAAACAAAAAAAGCGCGTCGCGCAAACTCGGTTCCTCTTTCCAGAAGGCGCAAACGACATCTGCAAAAATTTGCCGACGCCGAATCTCGTCCGCGTGTGCCAGCGTCGGTGCGCTCGAATCCGGGTTCACCGTCGAGCCATGCGCAACAATGAGGAGTGCTGCCTTTGATTTGTCGATCACCGTTAAACGCTCAACGTCCAACGTCCATCGTTCAACGTCCAATTTAATTGGGCGTTGAGCGTTGAACGTTGGACGTTTAGACTCAAACGTATGCGTTTTCGCACGTACAAAAACACCGATCTAACGGTTAGTGAGGTCGGCTTCGGTTTGTGGACGATTTCCACCGGTTGGTGGGGAAATTTTACCGAAGGCGAAGCGATTGCGCTCATGCACAGGGCGTTCGATTTCGGCATCACGTTGTTCGATGCGGCTGATACCTATGGAAACGGTTTGAGCGAAGAGCTGATCGCGAAAGCGTTTCCGAACCAGCGGGATGAAATCGTGATCGCGAC
>DATIOX010000177.1:0-12702 GCA_035472675.1 Candidatus Dormiibacterota bacterium | reverse complement strand
CCGCAGTCATGTCTGTCGTGATGAACCCGGGCGCTACGGCGTTGACAGTGATGTTGCGGCTCGCCAGCTCGCGGGCGAGTGACTTGGTAAAACCGATCAACCCAGCTTTACTCGCCGCGTAATTTGTCTGCCCGGCATTGCCCATCAGGCCGATGACTGAACTGATGTTGATGATACGACCGCCGCGCTGCTTGATCATCGCCCGAATGATCGCCTGCACAAAACTGAACGCGCCGCGCAAATTCGTGTTAACGACCGAATCCCAATCCGCGAGCGACATTCGCATGGCAAGCCCGTCACGAGTCACGCCAGCGTTGTTAACCAGAATGTCGACCCTGCCAAAATCGTTGAGAATCTCGGCGCCGACTTTTTGAACGGCTGCATGGTCTGCGACATCGACCGCGTAGCCTTTCGCCGCATTGGCGCGGATTGCATTGATCTGGTTTGCGACGTTCTTTGCGTTTGCGTCTGTGCGGCTCGCGCAGGCTATACGCGCTCCCTCGTTAGCCAGTCGCAAGGCGATAGCTTGTCCGATCCCCCGCCCTGCCCCGGTTACAATCGCAACGTGATTCTCAAATCTCATATGAGCTTTCGATTTAGACGATCGCTTTCGACATTGCTACACCACGACGCCGTAACGGCGTTGGCGGCGCCCAAATTCTTCCACGGCGGCAACGAGGTCTTTCTTTGTAAAATCGGGCCATAGTTTAGGCGTGATGTACATCTCGGTATAGGACGTTTGCCAAAGAAGGAAGTTGGAGAGACGCATTTCGCCCGAAGTGCGAATAAGAAGATCCGGATCGGGATAGTACCGCGTGTAAAGATGCTTACTGAACATCTCCACGTCGATCATCGCCTTGTCGATGTGGCCCAGCTCGACCGCACGAAGCAAACTTTTGATGCCATCAATGATTTCGAGGCGGCCGCCGTAACTAAGGGCAAGGATAAGAGTCAGACCGGTGTTGCCGGCAGTTTGCTCGATGGTTTTATGAAGTTGTTCCTGGGAGCTCCCGGGTAAATCAGTCAACCGTCCGATGGCCTGAAGACGCACATTCTTCTCGATCAATTCGGGCGTTTTCTCTTTTAAGAATTTGTCGAGCAGACGCATTAGCGCGAGCACTTCACTTTTGGGACGTTGCCAATTCTCAGCGGAGAAAGCGTAAAGGGTGAGATACTCTACCTTTAATTCGCCACAGCCTTCTACGCACTCGCGAACAGCCTGGGCACCTGCTTCGTGCCCTTTGATGCGTGGAAAGCCGCGGGCCTTTGCCCATCGGCCGTTACCATCCATGATGATTGCAATGTGACGAGGAACGCTCTTCACGTTCGATGGCATGACTACAAAACGATTGTCTCACCGCGTTCCGGCCCGACGCTAATCATAGACAATTTTGCTCCGGTTAATTCGGAAATGTATCTGACATATTTTCTCGCCGCAGGAGGAAGCTGAGAAAAGGTTCGCGCAGACTGAGTAGTGGTGTTCCAGCCACGCACCTTTTCATAAATTGGTTCGCAATTAGCCAGCTGGCTCGCGTCGCAGGGGGGAACATCCAGGCGTTTCCCATTTAGACGATAGGCTACGCAAACCCGGATCGGATCAACATGATCCAGTCCGTCAAGATTGGTGATAGCCAGCTCGTCGATCCCGTTGATCATGCTGGCGTAGCGGGTTGCCACGGTGTCGAACCAACCGCAGCGGCGCTTGCGTCCGGTTGTCGCGCCAAATTCGCGCCCCAAGCCGTGAAGCATCTGCGTCAACCGCATATCTTCGGTAGGCAACGCCCCCTCACCTACGCGAGTCGTATACGCCTTCATCACGCCTACTACGCGATCGATCCGATTGGGTGGCACGCCGCTGCCCGTGCACGCGCCACCGGCAGTTGTATTTGAGGAAGTCACATAGGGATACGTTCCGTGATCGATATCGAGAAATGTTCCTTGTGCTCCTTCAAAGAGAATCTTTTTGCCCCGCTCCATGGCGCGATGGAGATATACGACCGTGTTGCCGACCAATGGGCGCAGTTTTTCGCCTGCAGCCAGATAGCTTTCATTGACCTCCCGGAAGCTCACAGGCTTCGCGCCCAGCGCGTGGAGAATTCTGTTGTACTCGATCACCTTGGCCTGCAATTTTTTCGAGAACAAAATCGGCTGCATCAAATCGGACATGCGCAGGCCCGTGCGCGCTGCCTTATCACCATAAGCCGGGCCAATCCCGCGTTTGGTAGTTCCAATTCTGGTATGGCCCCGACGCAGTTCCCGTTGCTCATCGAGCAGGCGGTGGTAAGGCAGGACCAAGTGAGCGCAGTCGCTGATTAGCAAATTCCTGCCAATTGTGACCCCTAGTTTGCGCAAGCCATCGATCTCGCCAAGCAACGCAATCGGGTCGATTACGACACCATTTCCAATTACGCAAACCTTGCCTCGCCGCAGAATCCCCGAAGGGATTAGGTGGAGAATGTATTTAACGCCACGATGGAAGACAGTGTGCCCGGCGTTATTGCCGCCCTGGCTGCGAACAACGATATCAACCTTCGCGGTAAGCACGTCGATAATCTTTCCCTTACCTTCGTCGCCCCACTGCGCTCCAATTAGAATCGTATTGGCCATTGCAATCAGAAATGGGCAAAAAATTTTCCCGATGCATCCGGCAGGACACAGTCGGGACTGCCTACGAATAATAGGTTGGCGGCATTTGCGTGCAAGAGAATTTGCGCTTCGCCCCTGTCTTGCTCATGTTCTATGAAACACGAAGGCAGGAAGAGCGTGAGCGAGAAATGATATCGCGGCTTCCTACTGGCGCGTATCGACTGGTTGGCCAGTCAGGGCACAGGTGTCTGCCCTTTAGGCGAAGGAGAGGCACTTGGGTGTTCTCTTCCGGATTCCATCAACGTTGGCCGTACAGCGCTAGTCGGCTCCGGCTTCGCAGTTCGTGAACTTGGCCGACGTGCTGTGCTCGTTTGCTCAGAACGAGCTTCCTTTTTCGCCGGCCTGGGAGTTTCCGGGGCGGCTGGGTTTGGCGTTGGAGCAACCTCGGAATCTGATTGGCCAGATCTCCTCGTCGGTGATGGACTCGGGTTGTTCAGCCGCTCGGCGGCAAGGGCTCCCGCCATTCGCATTTGCTCAAGCGTAGGTTCTGCGGATGTAGATTTCTTCCCGCGCGATTTAGCTTTAGTTCGCTCCGGTGTTGCTGATTCTGAGGGAGTTTCCTCTGGAGGCGGAGCTGCTTGCTTGGGAGCTTCCGGTTTCGTTTCGCGAGCGACGATTACCTCCTGCGCGTGCGTGTGGCAGACGAGGATAAAGCTGCAGAGCAGCAAGCTGAAAAATCCCTTCGGCATAAATCGTCGTGATAAACGACTCCAACCCATTCGCAAGCCCCCATTCACAAGACGTTCTGACCTTAACCAGTTTGTCGCTTGACCTGGATGACAGGCAAGGGAAAACGCATCCGCAATTCGTTTTCCAGATAAATCTCAACGTGATGAAATCCGTATTGCTGAAACTGCACTCCGCCAAAATAATGGACGTTGGTCGCGTGGCCTTCCATCTCCTTTAAGATGAACTCAACCTCCGCCTGCGCAATAACCTGCTGCTCATCCACGCCAACAATACGAGATTTTTGCCGAAATTTTCCCGCGCCGGTGCACCAACGCGTCCAAATGCAGAGCCGGATGTAATTGATTGGCAGAGCGGGCGCCGGAATTACACTCAGCACGCCAACGAGTGTTTGCATTCCGTTGATCTCGCAGCGGACGTCCTCACAAAGAACAGCACTTTGCAGGTCCGGAAGAATAACGTCAGTCCCCATCGGTAATTGATTTACATGATCCCGCGAATTAGCAGCGTCAATAATCCGATGCCGAGCACAATCCGATAAACAGCAAACGGCACAAACCCGCGCGCACGCACCCAATTCATAAACCATGCGACCACGGCCAGTCCTACGAAAAACGAAATGATAAATCCGATTCCGAGCACGATCCATTCATGAAGATTCATCGCCAGCGGGGCAATATCCGCTTGGTGATGATGCGGCATCACTGTCTTCAAAAAATCAAATCCCGTAGCCACTACCATCGTCGGCATCGATAAGAAAAACGAAAATTCCAGCGCCGCTGGACGCGACAGGCCTGCGACTTGCCCGGCAGCGATTGTGGACATCGAACGCGAAGTACCTGGGAAAACAGCAGAAAGAATTTGGGCTGCTCCGATCCATATCGCCTGCGGCAGGGTCATTTCTTCCATGTGCATCGTGCGGGGCCGCGTGAAGACGGCGTCAACAATCCACATCACGATTCCACCGATGAGAAGCGCGAAGGCCATCACCCAGAGATTTTCCAGGTTTTTGCCGATTTGTTTCGTAAGTGCCCAGGCTGGAACTGCGGTTACAACAAACGCTATTAAGGTAAGACTCAGCGGATGTGTCAAAATGGTGCGA
Source organism: Candidatus Dormiibacterota bacterium (assembly GCA_035472675.1). Lineage (GTDB taxonomy): Bacteria > Verrucomicrobiota > Verrucomicrobiia > Chthoniobacterales > UBA10450 > Udaeobacter. Next base: position 8,267 of record DATIOX010000177.1, on the reverse strand, counting down.
TCGCCGCGCTGGCCTCTTGGGAACGTGCGAACAAACTCCAGAATGCGGTGCCAAAAATAAACCGGCAACGCCAGGATCGCGCCGAGCTGGATAACGATCGTGTACATTTTCCAAAAGCCATCGTGAAGATCGATATGCAGCAAAGCTTCGCAGATACGCAAATGCGCAGTTGAGCTTACCGGAAGAAATTCAGTCAACCCTTCAACGATTCCGAGAAAGACTGAGAGCAGATATTCGTGCATTCGTTAAAGCGTTAAGTAGTTAAGAAAGTCAAAAAGTTAAGATGGTTAAATCGGGTACATATTCTGACCTTGTAGCTTTGTAACTTTTGAACTTTGTAACTCTTTTGACCATTTAGCGCGAGCGCTTCGCGCTCACAGCGCCTCCGTTCCGCGTTCGCCCGTCCGAATGCGCACCGCTTCTTCGACCTCGGTCACAAAGATTTTCCCATCGCCGATCTTGCCCGTTTTGGCTGCTCCCAAGATTGCCTCGACAGCCCGCTGTGCGCGGTCGTCAGGAACAACCATTTCGAATTTGATTTTCGGTAGGAAATCAACGGTGTACTCCGTGCCGCGATAAATTTCGCTGTGGCCCTTCTGTCGGCCAAATCCTTTTATCTCGCTAAGAGACATTCCTTCTACACCTGCCGCCACCAGGGCTTCCTTCACCGGCTCTGCTTTAAAAGGCTTGATGATTGCCTCGATCTTTTTCACCGCGCCAAAACTAGAACTGACGTACCAAATGGCAAGCAATCCGATTCAAATGATAGAACCTGAGGGCGTTCACTCGACTACGCCCCGAAGTGAATCAATGGTGGATCGATTCGGTCTTGCAATTGTTGATGCGATCTTCCCGTTTCGCGGCAAATCTGTCCTCGCATGACAAAAGACGACGCATCATCAAAGTCGAACATTTGGACGCCTTCCTATAAACGGACTAATTCCTTGAAGGAGAGATTACGACGTTGACTACCGCGCCCGCACAGTCGCCCTCCGGTCTTAGCAGTTTGCCTGCTCGTTATCCCTTGGTCTCGTATTTCCTCATCGTCTTCGGTTTCTCCTGGCTCATGTTCCTACCGGGTCCGCTCATGTACTACGGCGCCATAAGCCTGAGCGACGACGTAATCCGCTTATTGGCTATTGCCGGCCTGCTCGGACCAATCTTGTCGGGATTCATTATGACTGCGGTTACCGAAGGGCGGCCCGGCATAGTGCGCTTGCTCCGCCGAATAGTATGCTGGCGCGTTGGGATTCGATGGTACGTGTTCGCTCTCATTGGGCTCCCAGTAACCATGCTGCTTGCCACTTTCATCCGGCCCGGTACCGCGGAGTTGTTCGACATTTCCGCGCGGCCATTCTTTCTGGACTACCTGCGTGCCTTCATCTCTATGGTTCTCTTAGGAGGACCGCTCTTCGAGGAACCAGGCTGGACCGGCTTCGCGCAGCGTCGCTTGCAGCGATTATGTGGTCCTTTGATCGGAGTCCTAATCCTCGGCAGTCTGTGGGCTCTTTGGCATTTGCCTGGATTTTTGATCCCCTCCCAGAACGTGACGGATATACCTCCAGGGGCACCGTCCTCGAATTCGTCGTGTTCGCCCTTGCCCTAATAGGTCTGCGCCTAATCATCATTTGGGTCGTCAATAACACGAGGAACAGCGTCTTTATGGCAATATTGGTGCATGCTTCCTGGAACACTTTTTATTCCGCCGCCCTGATTCGATTGTTTCACTCTCGAATTGTGCTCGGAAGCTACGCGAATCTCGCGATAGCCGCATGCGCGTTAGCGCTGGTGCTTATTGCGGCTACGCGAGGACGAATGGGTTATCGGGAGGAGATCGACATAGTGTTTGACGAAACCGCTGCGGTGCGATGATAGCGAAATTGAAATCGCGTTTGCGTCGGTTCGCCTCGCAGCGCATAACTTCAGCCGATGAAGGTTGTTTTTTGTATGTTCGCCATCTCCGCAATCACGATGTTCGCAGTGGCGCAGGAGATAACCACGCCGCCGCCCAGAGTTTATCCCGTCGCATTGCCGAATTACGATGAGGAAACCGCCACGCGGTTGCAGATTTTTTTGGACAACAGCGATTTCGGGCCTGGGAAAATTGACGGAAGGATGGGAGAATTCTTCCGCAAAGCGCTGATTTCATACAAGCATGCGCACGCCATGCCAAAGACTGGCGCGGTCGATCAATGGATGCTCGATCAAGTGCCCGTGACTTACACCACTTATACGATCAGGGATGAAGATCTGAAGTTCGTGGGCAATGTGCCGGGCAGCCGTGCCGAGCAGGCCAAATTAAAATGGCTGCCTTATACGTCCCTGCTTGAGTTCGTCGCCGAGCGTTATCATTCGGCCGAGTCCTACATTCAGAAACTTAATCCCAAAAAGAACTGGGAGCACCTTCAGCCGGGCGAAACTTTGAAGGTGCCGAATGTATTGCCCTTTGAGGTTGAGAAATTCACCGAAGGGAAAGTCCCTGAAAACCCAGCGTTCGCTTCTCGCAAGGTTTTTGTCGACACGTACGAACATCTTCTGGAGGTGTTCGATCAGGACCAACTCGTCTGTGTCTTTCCGATTACACCAGGATCGAAGACATTGCCGGCGCCAGTGGGCACTTGGAAGATTCTCGGCACGAATGTTTGGCCGTGGTTCCGGTACGATGAAGGCATGCTCAACCACGGTGTTCGCACGGAAAACTACTACAATCTTCCGCCAGGCCCGAATAATCTCGTTGGCGTTCTTTGGATGGGTTTGAACAAGCCCGGCATCGGCATTCACGGCACCAACAATCCCGAGACAATCGGCCGCGCCGCCAGTCACGGCTGCATTCGCCTGGCGAACTGGGACGCCGCGCGCGTGAAAGACCTCGTCAGCGTAGGAAATACTGTCCTTATTTTCTAGGTGAAACGTGTTGTCCTCAACGCGTTGACAATGCCAAATGCGGCTTTGCCGCCTGATGCTTGCGCCTTCGGCGATTGTTCTGCCATCGTCTTCGGAGAAGAGGATCCAACCTCTAGATATTCCTGAAAAAAAGTTCGCGCCGAATCGCGATGTCGAACGTCTAGGCTTTAGATCGACACAATGGATCCCAGTGAACGCGAAAAATACCAGGCGGCCATTCATGGCAATCGCGAGCAATTTGAAATGATTATTCGCACCCATAGTCGGACGCTTTTCGCCATCTCTTATGGCATTTTGCAAAATCGCGAAGAAGCGGAGGACGTCGTACAGGACTCGCTGGTTAAAGCGTGGAAAACACGTTGGCGGGTGCGCCACCCGGAGAAATTTCCCGCCTGGCTGGCAACGATCACGCGACACAGGGCCCACGATACTTTTCGCAGACGGCGGACTGTTCCGCTCTCGGAGCAGGTCACCGAACCGGTCGAACCAGAGCCGGAGGGCACAGCCTTAGATCAACAGTTGCATTCCGCGCTCGCAGCGTTACCAGAACTCCATCGGACGGCGCTCATACTGCGTTACTTCGAAGAGATGGATTATCGCACCATCGAAAACACACTGGGTCTGACGAACGGTGCGCTGCGCGGAATTCTCGGCCGCGCACTCGCATCTATGCGCAAACAACTTCGCCCGGCTCTCGCCTCAATGGACTAAACATCATGGCAACGATCCACGACGAAATCGACACTTGGCTGGCTGCCGATCTGCATGGCGACCTTTCAGACACCGAACAAAGCGCGCTTCACGCGCATCTGCTCGATTGCCCCGTATGCCGAAAAACTCATCAGGAAATCAAAACTATGAACAAAATTCTGGAAGAAACTCTCGCTCAGGAAAAACCCGATCCAGCTTTCGAACAGCGGATGCTCGCAGGCTTTCGCGAACGCGCACCGCAACGATCCGGAGTCGCAAAGCTGCTCGTCGATCTGGTGCGTTTGCGCGCGGTTCAAATTACCGCAGTCGCCGCTGTGTTGCTCGGGCTTGTACAGATCGGACGACTGATCACGGGCGAACCTGTAACTGCGCCGCACGAACGCGAACGATACGTCGGGGAACAGTTTGTCGGGCAACCGTCACAGTTTCCAGCATCGCGGGCAGCTCAATCGGGTGCTTTAGCCAAGTCAGGCGAAGTGGCCGCAGGCCGACAACAAAGTTTGGCGCTGAAGGAATCGCCGCCACCGGCTCCAGCTCAGTCCAAGGACGAAGCACGAGGGGGCGCTGAATTGGAACGAACGATCGTTGCTGGGTCTAATATTCCGAATGTTACGAAAGAAACCGAGCAAGCTCCGGTCCAAGAGCCTGTTCCTGCGTTAACCAGTCGCAAACTAATTCGCAACGCCACAGTCGAACTGGAGATTGTCAGCTTTGACGGCGCTGTCCAGAAGATCACTGCATTTGCGAACGAAGAACACGGTTACGTCGCTACAACAGATTCTGAGAAACAGGCAAATGGGAAGCTACGTGGGCAAGTCGTCGTCAAGGTCCTGCCGGAAAACCTCGATCGCTTTCTGCAAAAGATCCGGAACCTTGGCGAATTAAAAAAACAGACCCTGAGCACAGAAGACGTTACCAAAGCGTATTTCGATACCGATGCGCGCCTGAAAAACGCCCACGTGATGGAGCAACGCCTGATCGACATGTTGAAAACCAAGACCGGCAAAGTTTCCGATTTGCTTCAGGTGGAGAAAGAACTGGGCCGTGTCCGCGAAGAGATCGAGAAGATGCAGGGCGAGTTAAAATATTGGGATTCGCAGGTGCAATTCGCCACGGTGACTATGTCGCTGGCGGAAAAGGACATGGAAGAGCCAGCGGCCTTCCTTATCAGGGAGCGAGCTCAGCTGGCACTCTACGCGCCCGATGTAGAGAAGATTTACAACGAGATCAAAAGCCTCGCCTCGCCAAAGGTGCAGATCACAAACGCACAACTAAACCGCGATTACTCCGGACGTGTTTCAGCACAGGTGAACATGTTGATCGCGCCGGAAGAAAGCGATGCTGTAATCGGCCGTGTCAAAGCTTTCGGGCGCGTGGAAAATTTCCAAACGCAGACTCAACGGAGCGCGCAGGGCGGAAATCCCGCGGCCGCGGGATCGCAAAATGCCAGGACCAAACGTGACAAAGTGGAACTCAACATCGCCATCTCACGCGAGGAACAGGAGCAAGCTTTTCAGCAGACGAGCCTGCGCATTCGCACGTCGTCAGTGGACGAAAAGGCAAAGGAGCTTCGCGCTCTTGCAGAGAAACATGGCGGACGCATTCGCAGTTCTACTTTCAGTCGCGATCCGGATGGCCGCGCAGTGGCAAATGTTTCGCTACGCGTACCGATGAAAAATTACCCGGCTGTAATGCAATCGCTCGACTCGTTAGGCAAAGTTGAGAACGTGAGCGTGCAACGTCAGGACCGTACGGATGCGCAGATCGATGAAGCAAACGCACCGGCGGACATTTCGATCCAGGTTTACAGCCAGGGCAATATCGTTACCGAGGAGAGTGGCTTGCTTGCCACGCTCCGGCGTACACTGGCGCAAAGCGCGGGCGCAATTATGTGGAGCTTGCGAATGATTGGTGTGGCGATCGCTTTTCTCGCGCCCTGGGCGATTGCAATTATTGGCGTCATTTGGATCGCGCGACGCGTAATTCGCGCGAAGCGATAGGTGGAACGGTCGCGGCGACTCCTCAACGCGTTGTTAACCAGGCGGCAATCTGTTTTTCTTGCCATCGTCGTTGGAGAAGCCGATCCACCTATGTTCGAATCATTCTTGCTCGCTTCGGAAACGAGTCATAAGTTACTAATATCGAAGATTGGCGATGAAAGCTCAAGGCGGTATCAGCTATAGCAACGCGGCGGTCGCTGCTTGTCCGAAGCATTTACTCCAATTCGCGGTCGATCAGCGGTACGACGATTACACATCGGTCGATCACGCGGTCTGGCGATTCATCATGCGCCAGAACATTTTTTTTCTGAAGGAATACGCGCATAAGGTTTATTTCCAGGGTCTCCTCGACACGGGCATCTCGTTCGAGCGTATCCCGCGCATTGAAGAGATGAATGATATTCTGGCGAAGATCGAGTGGGGCGCGGTGGCGGTGGACGGTTTCATTCCGCCCGCGGCATTCATGGAGTTCCAAGCCTACAAAGTACTGGTGATCGCATGCGACATGAGGCAGATCCATCATATCGAATACACGCCGGCGCCGGACATCGTGCACGAGGCCGCCGGTCACGCGCCGATCATTGTCGATCGTGAATACTCAAATTACTTGCAGCGTTTCGGTGAGATCGGTGCCAAAGCGATGTCGTCCAGGAAAGATTTCGAGTTATATCAAGCGATTCGGCATTTATCGATTTTAAAGGAGCGCCCGAACGCTGATCCGAAAGAAGTCGAGGAAGCAACCAAGCTGGTCGAGCATCGCCAGAAAAATCTCGGCGCGCCCTCCGAAATGGCGCTGCTCTCGCGCTTGCATTGGTGGACGGTCGAATACGGGCTTATCGGCACGCTTCAAAATCCAAAAATTTACGGAGCTGGTTTGCTTTCATCGATCGGCGAATCGGTCTCGTGTCTGGAGCCTGCGGTAAAGAAGATCCCCTACTCCATCGATGCACAGAATTGCGCGTTCGATATCACCACAAAACAACCGCAGCTCTTCGTCTGCCGCGATTTTCAGCACCTGAGAAACGTGCTTGAAGAATTTGCCAGCAAGATGGCGTTCATGGTCGGCGGACCCAAGGGCATCAATAAAGCCATCGAATGCAATAATACTGCGACTTGTGAGTATTCGTCTGGTCTTCAAGTCAGCGGGACTTTCACCGAGGTCATCACAGACGAAAACAATTCCCCGATTTACCTGCGGACAACGGGCAAGACCGCGCTTGCATTCCAGGGCAAAGAGCTCGAAGGCCACGGCGTCGATTATCACAGGGACGGTTTCGGTTCGCCGGTTGGCAAATGGAAACAAACACCAACGGCGCCGGAGCTGCTCACTAACGATCAACTCCACGCCCTTGGAATTGTTGAAGATAAAAAAGCGAAGATCGACTTCATCAGCGGCATTGTCGTATCGGGGAAGGTTGAGAAAATTCTACGTCGCGACGGAAGATTATTGTTGATCACGTTCGTAAACTGCAGCGCGAAATATCGTGATCGCATCCTGTTCCAGCCTGACTGGGGCTTTTTCGATATGGCCGTTGGCGAACGAATCAGCTCGGTGTTTAATGGCGCGGCAGATAAGGACGCCTACAACCAGGTGGCGCTTGTTCCAAAGGAACGCACCATCAAGGTCCCGTCCACGCCGAAGCGCGAACGACTCGAGAATCTTTACGCGCAGGTGCGCAAGATTCGCCAGAGCAAAACCGGTTACGAGCGGCTTGGCGAAATTTGGGAGACACAGCAGGCCGAACATCCGGAAGACTGGCTGTTGTCGATGGAAATTTTCGAAATTCTCGACACAACCGATCAACAGCCAGAGCTGAAAACCAGGATCGAGAAATTCCTGAATGAGAGAAAAGCGAAGACGAAAGATCTCTCGACGCTAATCAGTTGGGGATTCCGCCTGGTCGAATATCACAAAAAGCCAGAATTCCAGGCGGCAGTGCACGCTTCGCCGAAATAACTGTAGTCACTTCGCTGCGCGAAGCGTGAGGCTTTCGTGAGTCGCGCCGCCCACAAGGCCACGGCTACAGTTAAATCGCTTCGTCCCTGAAATGGAGTTTGTCCCTAACGCGTTTGCGTATTCGTCTTTGTCCGATCAGCCGGCGACGAGTCCGCCGTTGGTTTGACGACCACACTTGATCCATAAGAACCCGACACGTGGCTATTTCGCGCAAAGTCCCGCATCATGGCGAAGTAGCCCGACGCGTATCGAGTCGAGACGCGTTCGCCATCTGAAGCGACTTCGTACTCGGTCATTCCGTGCTCAGCGCGAGGAAATAGCGCCAGCGTAATCGGTTTCCCTTGAGCGATCAGTGCCTTGATACAACGACTGGTCTCAGCGCTCGGCGCTTCCAGGTCGTCCTGTCCGAGAATCCACAACTGTGGCGCCTCGACGGCGCGAAGCGTGGGCATCGGGTCGTAGCGGAATGGCGTCCCCCAGATGAAATCCTTGCCCTTCTCGCGTATCTCGGCCGCTGTGTACGGCAAAATGAAATGCGTATAATTGCCATGTATGTCTTTGTACCAAGGCTCATTGCGATACTTGGCCCTTACAGCATCGAAACGCTCGAGGCCTTTAGTGAATCTGCTCTCGAATACTGCTTCGGCCGCAGAAGCTACCTCCAGCGCTTTCGAAATTTCCGGCTGGCTATGACC
>DATIOX010000176.1:0-8494 GCA_035472675.1 Candidatus Dormiibacterota bacterium | reverse complement strand
CGCGCGTTTCATTTGATTCTGGGAGTGTTCTTCGCCCTGCCATTGGTGGCAATGTTTTAGCTGCTGCTAGCGAGGCGAATTGTTCACTGCACGAGCGGCCAGCATCTGGTGCCGCACAATGCATTCACATAGAATGAATCGCAGCCAGCCAATAGTCCTTACCTGCGCGCGGCCCCACGACAGCACAGAGCTCACTCTGAAGAGGGATCACAAAACCCCGCGGACGCGCAATGGCTGCGAAACGGAAGAGTCACCATGTTGAAATATGAAAAAGTTAAAATTACTTAGTTTAGTGGGCATCACATCGATTGCCCTAGCTAACGCCGGATGGGCAGCTGGCCACGGCGGCGGTGGAGGAGGATTCGGTGGTGGTGGTTTTAGTGGTGGCGGTGGCGGGCACGCCGGAGGCGGAGGTGGAGGTGAAGGTGCAAGGGCCGGCGGTGGTGGTTTCCACGGCGGTGGCGGCTTCCAAGCAGGTGGGTTCCATGGTGGCGGACTGGTCACAGGCGGAGTTGGCACGCGCGGCGGTGGCGTAGGCTTTGGCGCCATGCATCCCTCGCATGGCGTTCCAAACTTTGCTGGCGCAGGATCCCGGTTCTCTTCATTCGGGAGACCATCATCCAGACAGCCTGTGTACGACGGACGACCCACTCGATCCATGACACAGGCGGCACCTGATCGACAAACGAATCGTCTTGTTTCGGGCGCGTCTCGCGAACAAGGTGCGCGTCCGGAGGTCACAAGGCAGTTGGCTCAGCGCTTCCCCGGCCTTCGCGATCACATTGCCGCGCGGCATGATGCGAACTGGCACAACGACTGGGACCGCCGGCATGTTCACTTTAACCATGGCCGCTTCTTTGTTTTTGTCGACGGGTTTTGGTGCGGACTAGATGACGGTTTCTTCCCGTGGGATTATTTACCCTATTACTCTGACGACTACTACCCGTACGACTACTACACGAACACTGACCCGTACGATTACAACGGAAGCACTTATGACCTGGGCTCAGGTGATAGCGCCACTGTCCAGGCTGTCCAGACGCAGCTGTTCAACCTGGGCTATTACACTGCCTCTATTGACGGCGTTTTTGGCCCGACCACTCGTGATGCGGTGGCGAAGTACCAAATGGCGAATCATCTTAACGTAACGGGGAGTTTATCGCCCGATACGATCCAGTCCCTTGGCCTAGTCCAGGCAACGGCGAGTTGAACTACAACATCCGATGATGATGAAACAAGGCTCATGCTCACGGGAAAACATCAACAATCATGAAGTACGAAAAGTTCAACGTATGAGAATCCACAAGGCAGACTTAGTCGCGGCAGACTAAAGAAGGAGTGAGAATGAAAATTGGATTCATTGGTTTGGGAATAATGGGGAATCGCATGGCGGCGAATCTGCAGAAGCATGGTTCTTCATTAGTCGTGTTTAATCGCACGCGCGCCAAAGCAGAGCCCTTACTAGGTCCCTGCGGAACATTTTCAGATTCCCCAGCAAAAGTCGCCGATCAAGTGGACATCTTGTTCACGATGCTGGCTAACCCCGACGCGGTCGAAGAGGCGGCTTTAGGTGCGAACGGGTTTCTGAACTATCTTCGGCCAAACGCGCTTTGGGTCGATTGCAGTTCGGTCAACCCATCGTTCTCGAAGAAGATGGCCGCTGCAGCGGCGGCGCGGCAGATTCGTTTTGTCGATGCACCTGTCACCGGCTCCGCGGCAGTCGCCGAGCAGGGAAAACTTGTTTTCTGGGTTGGCGGCGAAGATGCGGATCTGGAGACGATTCGCTCGCTGTTGCTTTGCATGGGCAACAAAATTGTTCACGTAGGCGGCCACGGCATGGGAACTTCATTGAAAATGGTCATCAATCTATTAATAGGTAACGCGATGGCGGCGTTCGCCGAAGGCATGGCGTTGGGCGAAGGCCTCGGAATCTCGCGCGACGTTTTGTTCGATTCATTGCTCGGTATGCCTGCGGTCGCGCCGTTTCTCGCGGCGAAGCGGGAGAAAATCGAGCGTGGTAATTACGATCCCGAATTTCCGTTGCGTTGGATGCAAAAGGATCTGCATCTTGCATCAGTGAGTGCTTACGAAAGTGACGTGGCCATGCCTGTAACGAACGTAACCAAGGAAGTCTATCGCCTCGCAATGCGCGAAGGACATGCGACGGAAGATTTCTCGGCTATCTACGATTACCTCACGACAACCCATCAAACGTAGCTGAGATGATTGCGCCCAATTCGCGAAAATCTCGGTTAGCTAGAAACTCACTCGCGTAGAACCACACAACCTTCCTATCTCGAAAGAGGGAGGATAGATCACCTCGCCAGTAGCATTGGAAAATCCCACGCACGCGCAATGGCTGCCGTTTGCTTATTGCCGATTTTGACGGCTATGAAGACGAACGCTTCTCCAATCGTTCCGAATAAAGTGCCGGCTTACGTTCAACTTCAGCAGCAAATGCACGAAGCGTTGCGCAAGGAACATCCCGAATGGGTCGAGCCGAATGGCGAGTGTCCCATGTGCGAGGCTTATGAATCGCGCCTGGCTGAACTACTCGGTCTTTCGTCGGCGAGCGAATACCACTCCGCTGCCTAATCAATGCAATAACTCCGATGGGCGGAACGACCATGTACGGCAACTGAGAGGAAAAAATTCCCTAGAAATGAAGCCAAGGCTGAAAGAAACACAATGAAAATGGCTGAAAGGAAAACGCACGATGAACTGGTATGACTACATCGCTTGTTTGTTTGCCGGAATGTTTCTCGCTAACGTCGTGCCGCATTTCGTGCATGGTATTTCGGGCGACCGATTTCCAACCCCGTTCGCTAACCCTGTAGGAAAAGGATTGTCCTCACCGACAGTGAACGTGGTTTGGGCGCTGGTTAATCTAATTGTTGGCTATGTCCTGTTTCGGGTCGGAAAGGTTTCGAACGGCGGCAATCTGACACTGATTCCTTTCTTCGTCGGTATCGTTGCTATCAGCATATGGCTAAGCGTGCTGTTCGCTAAGCAAAAACCACTTCGACAATTGGGCACATCAAGCCGCGACCTAACGAATAATGAGGTTAAAGCTCGGCCATGACAGAATCCGACGCTGCGAAAGCTGTGGTGCGGCGGAATACCGAAGAGGTTCAAGGAAAGGGAAAATTTGATGTTTTCGAAGAGCTTTTCGCGGACGACTTCGTCGATCACACGCCTCAGCCAAACATGACGCCCAACAAAACGGGTGTGCGCAAGCTATACAGCTATATGCGTGAGGCTTTCCCCGACTTTCATGCAGCGATCCATTGGCAACTTGCCGATGGCGACCGGGTGATCACTTACAAGACATACTACGGCACACATGAAGGAGATTTCCTCGGCATTGCTCCAACTCACCGCAAAATTCACTTCGAGACTGTCGACGTGATGCGCGTTCGCGACGGCAAAATCACCGACCACTGGGGTGTTGGAAATCTTTTCTCGCTGATGCAGCAACTGGACGTTTTAAACTTCTGATTCAATTGAGCGAAACAAAAATGAAGAGACAAAATGAGTAACACAAAACCAAATGGAAAGGTTGCATTCATTACGGGCGCCAATCGTGGTCTCGGCTTGGAGACCGCGCGCGAGCTCGGCAAACAAGGTATCGTTGTAGTTCTCGGGTCACGCGATTCGAAAAAAGGCGAAGCCGCAGCCGCGAAGCTTCGCGACGAAGGCGTTACCGCAGAGAGTCTGGGCTTTGATGTTAACAAATCGCAAGATCATCAGAAGGCTTACGATTACTTCGAGAAAAAGTACGGCCGTCTGGATATTCTGGTTAATAACGCGGGCGTTTTGAAGGAGAGCCAAATTTCGGCAACTGGCTCAGGGCCAAACCCCGTCACCGCGGTGTCGCCGGAAATGTTGCGCGAAACTTTTGAAACGAATTTCTTTGCGTCCGTTGCGCTGACGCAAAAACTGTTGCCACTCATACGCAAATCGCCGGCCGGTCGAATTGTGAATGTTTCCAGCATCCTGAGTTCTCTCACCCTTCATTCCGATCCGAAGTCGCCGATTTACCCATTCAAGACTTTCGCTTACGACGCGTCGAAGGCTGCGCTGAACTCCTTCACGATCCATCTAGCCTACGAGTTGCGCGACAGCAAAATCAAAGTGAACTCCGCGCATCCCGGCTGGGTAAAGACTGAGATGGGCGGCCCAAACGCGACGATGGAAGTTAGCGAGGGCGGAAAGACGAGCGCGCAACTCGCCACACTTGCCGACGATGGCCCGAGCGGCGGGTTCTTCCATCTTGGCCAACCACTTCCCTGGTAAAAGAAACGAAAGGAACACAAATGAAAAATGGAAAGCTAAACGGAAAAGTTGCGGTAGTAACTGGAGCGTCGAAAGGAATCGGCGCGGGAATCGCGAAAGAGTTCGCGGCGCAAGGCGCATCTGTGGTCGTTAACTATGCGTCCGCGAAATCGGATGCGGACAAAGTGGTAGACGAAATCACCAAACGCGGCGGTAAAGCCGTCGCCGTACAGGCGAATGTCGCGAAGAAGTCAGAAGTTCAGCGACTTTTCGCCGAGACGGAGAAGGCCTTGGGCAAGATCGACATTTTGATCAACAACGCCGGTGTTTATGAGTTCGTGCCGTTGGAGGAAGTCACCGAGCAACAGGTTCACAGACTTTTTGATGTGAACGTTCTCGGAATGCTTCTTGCCACTCAAGAAGCACTCAAGCACTTCAATTCGGATGGCGGAAGCATCATTAACATCGGTTCGCTTGCCAGCTCTCTGACTCCGCCCACTGCGGTGGTTTACAACGCGACGAAGGGCGCAGTGGATGCGATCACGCGCACTCTGGCGAAGGAACTCGGGCCGCGCAAAATCCGCGTTAATTCCATCAACCCAGGCATGGTGATAACCGAAGGAGCCGTAGCCGGCGGTTACACTGAAGGCGATATGCGGAAAATGTTTGAATCGCAGACACCGCTCGGTCGCGTCGGACAAACGGAAGACATTGCGCCCGCTGCGGTCTTCTTCGCGTCACCCGATTCGGCGTGGATTACCGGCGAAACGCTGCTCATCGCAGGAGGTCTTCGCTAGTATCGCCCACTCATCCAGCGCTCCAAACGTGAGTGCCTAAACAATCGAAGGAAACATCATGAAGGGAAACATGAATCACACATCGTCGCCTTTGACAGCGTTCAAAAGAGCGCCATCCCTGGGGTTATCCCAGTGGGAAAACGGGAATCTAACCACCAACCTCGCCGAAAAGAAGGATACCAACGGGGCCTTCTTTCTGGTCGAGGCAACGTTGGCGCCCGGAACTGAACCGCCTCCACACGTGCACACCCGCGAGGACGAACTCTTCTACGTCCTAGAGGGAGAGTTCGACGTGTATGTAGGAACTGAAGCTTTCAAGGTCGGAACCGGGGAATGCGTGTTTCTTCCCAGATTCAGGCCGCACGCATTTGTGATCCGCTCGCCTCGGCTTCGCGTCCTCGCGCTATTCACCCCTGCCGGATTGGAAGAAGTCTTCCGCGGCATGAGTTCGCCCGCTGAACGTCTGGAACTTCCCACAGGGGCGATCACCTATTCGACGGGGGATCTGAAGCAAACTGCGCAACGACTCAGCGATTACGGCGCCCGCTTCCTAACTCCGGCTGAAGTGGCGGACCAATTGCCTTTGTATCCTAAATCGCTTGTACCGAACGCGGGCAGTTGACGACAGATCGTAGGGTTATAGCACATACGTGACCATACAGGAGGGGCAACCCATGGACACATTCTTTCAGAGTATTCCGGCGACTGAAGGCGTTCGCAAGGTCGGGCGCGGTGAGGGAGAGAAGTTCGACATCGCGGGAGCTCATCTGACTTGGAAAGCCAAAGGTGTGGACACTGGATGCGCCTTTTCTATTTGCGAACAAACACTGGCTCCGGGCGAAGGCGTTCCTTTGCATAGTCATGCTTCCGCCGAGGCTTTCTATGTGCTCGCGGGTGCCGCCGATTTCTTTCGGTTACTTAACGGTAAGGAAGACTGGGTTCGTTGCGAGACGGGTGGTCTTATGATCCTTCCGCCAAATTCACTTCACGCGTTCTACAACAAACGTCTGAACCTTGTCGTCTCCTCGGTATTTCTACGCAGTTACATCAAGCTTTCTTCGACGCAGTTGCCAGCGCCGAAAAAAACAACCCGTTCGCGCTTCTTGCACTACCAGAGGTAATGAGGCTGATAACGCAGATTGGAGGCCGTACAGCATGTACTTCGCGCCTGTCGACATATCCAAGCGAGTTGGCTAGCGCTAATCAGTCTTACAACCAAAGGGGAGTTAATCGTGGCTGACGTTTGAAGCCGCCGTTCGAACAGCCTTTCACAATGCCAAGCAAGCAAACACCTATCCACTCCGGTTTCGGACCTACAACTACTGCCCGGGAGGTACTCGCTGGCATCGATCTCAGCGGCAAAGTCGCTGTAGTCACTGGCGGGTACGCCGGGATCGGCCTCGAGACGACACGGGCCCTTACAGAGGTCGGTGCGACAGTGATTGTACCCGCTCGTACTCCAGACAAAGCGCGCCAGGCTCTGAGCGGTAATTCGAGAGTGGAACAGGGCAGAATGGATCTACTCGATCCCAGTTCCATCGATTCGTTTTCGAGTGAGTTTCTTTCCAGTGGCCGACCGCTGCACATGCTTATCAACAACGCCGGCATCATGGCGACGCCCCTAATACGCGATGCTCGCGGTTATGAGTCCCAGTTTTCCGCGAATCATCTCGGCCATTTTCAATTAACGCTGCGTCTCCTGCCAGCGCTCCGTAACGCTCAAGGCGCGCGTGTTGTTTCCCTTTCTTCACGCGGTCACCAGCGCGCCAGCATCGATTTCGACGATCCTCAGTTTGAACGCCGGCCCTATGACAGGTGGAAAGCCTATGGGCAATCGAAAACCGCGAATGTCCTGTTTGCGGTGGAACTCGATCGGCGCGGCAACGAGAATGGAATTCGCGCCTTCGCAGCACATCCGGGTGCTGTGGTAACAGATCTCGGTCGTCACATGACGGAGGACGAACTCAAACAATATGGCCTGAGCCGTGGCCTGAACCCCGGTTTTGTTCCGGCAGGAAAATCTGTAGCCGAAGGAGGCGATTTTAAGACGCTCGAACAGGGTGCCGCTACCTCAGTGTGGTGTGCCACGAGCCCGCAGCTCGCCGGAATGGGAGGTGTTTACTGTCAGGATGTCGATATCGCTCCGATTCTTCCGCGTGATTCCACCAGCAACGTCGGCGTGCGGTCCTATGCAACCGATCCAAGGGCAGCAGAACGGTTATGGCTGCTCAGTGAGCGCCTGACAGGAGTGAAGTTCGAGTAATGAATTGTTTAGCTCAGGTTACAACAAAAAAGGAGTTAAATCATGTCTAACATTCAAGCCATCTCTGACATTGCACCCGCAGTGAAATATCAACCGAAGCCCAAGCGTTACTACTTCGATGTCGCGCTTGGTTCTATTCTTCTCTCGGGAGAAGATACGGGAGGAGCATACTGCCTCCTGGACGTGAGAGTTGCGCCCGGGAAAGGCGTGCCTCGTCGTCATACGCACACACGGGAGGATGAAGCACTGTTTGTAATCTCCGGCAAACTGGAGGCCATCGTCGGCGACGAGGTCTTCACACTGAGAGGGGGCGAAACTCTCTTCGCTCCGCGCAACATCCCCCACCAACTCCGTAACTCCGGCACGATCGCTAATCATTACCTCATCATGTTCTCGCCTGCCGGATTCGAAGAATTTCTGAAAGCGACGTCAGTTCCTGCACCGGACGACGCGGTTGCTCCCACTGAGCCCCCCGCTGTTGCCGTTCGGAATGTCTTCGAACTCGCTGCCGAACACGGAATTCGGTTCGGGCATTACCGCCGCAGTCGTGAAATCGAAATATTATGAATGAAACTGTCCAAAAGGACTTTCCCCCGCCCCTCGTTCATGAGACTAACGGAAAACGTCACTTGGATCGGAGAGGAATGAACCCACGGAGCTTTTTCGCAGAGCTGAGGCGGCGCCACGTCTACAGGGTCGCAATTGCTTATGCGGTTGTCGCCTGGCTCCTGATCCAGGTCGCTACCCAGGTTTTCCCATTTTTCGAGATCCCCAATTGGGTCGTTAGGCTTGCAGTGTTGCTTACTGTTCTCGGTTTTCCGGTCGCTCTCGTCATTGCCTGGGCTTTTGAAATGACGCCGGAAGGCCTCAAGCGCAACGCCGACATCGCGCCGAACGAGTATATCCCGCGATGGAGCACGCGGAGGTTCGCAGCCCTTATCGTAAGCATCGCGATACTCGCGGCAGGTGTGCCGTTGTTTCAGCTTAGTCGCAGCAAACCGACCTGGCTACCATGGAGTGATGTTGCTTCAACGGCCTCTCAAAAGTCGATCGCAGTTCTGCCGCTGCTTAACGAAAGCGGTAATTCGGGTGACGAGTATTTTTCGGATGGGCTATCGGAAGAATTGATTTCCGCCCTGGCTCAAATCAAAGGACTCAA
>DATIOX010000175.1:0-3610 GCA_035472675.1 Candidatus Dormiibacterota bacterium | reverse complement strand
CAGCGGTTGGACGTGGACCACGCTCATTTTTGGTTCAAGCTATCGATGAGTTGCTTCTTCGAGTAACTTGGTTGCTTCGTCGAGATTAGCCCTGGTGGCAACCTTTTCTAGTCCGCGGTTGAGCTCTTCGTTAGACGCTGCGCCGAGTCTAATAGAAGTCTGGAAGTCGGCGATAGCGCGTTGCAGGTCGGCAATCCGCGATTTTTGATCTTGCGAAGTTTTTGCCCGGTGAAGGTACAACATTCCCCGGTTGTGATACACGAACGGCGTAAAACGGCCCTTTAGATCAATAGCTTGCGCATACAACTTCAACGCTTCGTCGTATTTCCCGGCTGTTTCGAGCTCACCAGCTTTCATCGCCTGCTTCATATCGTCAGTCTCAATCACTTTCGGTGCGTCCTGCTTCACAGTCAGGTTTTCATCTTTCTGCTGCGCAGTCTCCGGCTTAAGGTAAGCAAATGTCTTGAGCACCTGCTGTAGCGCACCGGAATCCTTTTGATAACTCGCGTGGTCTCGTGATGAGAGGACGATGTACGCGACCGCGCGCGGCAATTGGACATAAGCGACGCGTTCCCACTGCGAGTAAGTTTTCGAGGCAGGGTATTCGTTGATGAAATAATCGTGGCCGTCCGCGGTTTTTCCGGAAGCGATTTTCTTTTTCGGTTTTCCGTGCGTTTTTTCCATCTCTTTGATCGCCATTGCCACGAACGCGTTTAAGTCTTCAAACTGGGTACCTGCAATTTTCGCGTACATCACCGTTCGCGCGTCGGCCCAGGATTCACTTTTTGGATAAAGAACGCACGGCAATCCTTGGCTGACGCCGGACTGATTATCCAGGACCCAGCCTTCGGGCGCACTTATGTTAAACGTTGCCTTTGGCCCGTAAACAATTCCGCCGCGATAGTTTTCTTGAGCGGACACGCACGGACAGAAGGCACCGAGCGCGAGGAAGGCAACAATGCACACTTTTGTTTTCATCCCAGATATTGTTAGAACCGACGATTACTGGTTAGCCACTTTTTTCGATGTAAATTTTGCCTCTGGAATATTCCAAACTGCCTTTAGGTGGGCGCGCCAACTGCGACGTGAGAGACCCTTGGGGTCGGTCACAGCGTCGCCATCGATTACGACACGGTTCGTGCCGTCGAGTTTGAAGACTGGTCCTTCCTCACCATCAAAGATGAAATCGAAATTATCGTTGTACGGTTCAGCTTTTGATTTGCGGTAGCTTGGCAACAGTAAATCGTGTGCCTTTGCAAGAATGTTCGTCGTCCGAGCTAGCTTGCCGTCGCGCAATTCCAGCAGAAAAACGTCGTGCGGGCCCCACTTGCCATCGAGCGTTACGAGCGCCACTGAGCTATCGCCAGACCAATCGGCGCTTAGGCCACCGTGGCTTTCGTTTTTGAAGTATGGCCATTGGGTGTCGAGCTTGCCGAGGACAGCGAAAGGTTGTAGCGAAACCAAATAGTTCCCTCCATGCGGGACTTCTTCAGGATCTTCTGTGGGATAGATCACCGCAAACTTTTTGTCCGGTGAAATCGTGCTTGCAGCGACGAGATAATTTTTTGCGTATTGATCGGGAAGCCCTGCCGACGAATCCTCTCCCTCCTCGCTGGATTGCTCGGCAGCTAAAAGCGCGGCCGAAAAGCTTATCCAGCAAACTACAACCGCAATGAATCTGGCTAATAACTTCAAAATATGATCTGGTCAGTTCGTCCATTGTTTAACAAGCGGCGGCAGTCCTTTTACGATAATGGAGTCTCCTTGCATCATCCCATCAAGTGTCTTGCCTTTCTCCGGCACCAATTCGATGCGATCGCCTTTTATCTTGTAAGTGCCTTTCAATTCCGGAGCGCCTGTTTTCACGTCGGAGATGGCGAAAGCCCCATTCGGTTGAAACTGAAATGCATCCTGCCGACAGACATACCGCCCGGAGATGTGTTTACTGCAGACGGACAAGCTGAGGAGGATCGTAACACTTATGATGGCCACTTGTGGAGTTTTCAAAATTCCTTCGAAATTAAGTTTCGCAGACCCTAGCGCGCATAATTAGTTGGCAGCACTGAAGCTCTCATTGTTCCCCGGCTTCCTTTTCAATTTCTTTAGCCGACATGCGATGTATTTTGACGATCTTCGAATTTCCTTCCGCGTCGAACTTTAATGTGAAAAGAAAACTTGCCTCGGAGCTGCGTGACCCGCCTCCCTCCCAAGCGGAATAAGCGTAGAGAATCACAGTATTAACGTCGGTCCAGCTGCGCACCTTTAAAATGTCACGGACTGGCTGAGCGCGGCGCGAGTACTCACTTTTCGGCAAGTGCTCCCTGGCAAGCTGCGCCAGTTGCGAACTTTCTGATCCCTGATCAACGGGCGAAGGCAACGCCACCCATTTGTCTCCGCGCAGCTGATAAAGCGCGATCGTTTCATAGCTGGTATGTGGCGCGTGGGGCGGACTGTAATTGAAGGCGAACCGTTTTGAATCCGGCGCCCAGATTACCTGTGCTCCCTGACAGTAAGGAACCTCTACCTCGTTAGAAAGATCTAGCACCATCTTCTTCGTGTCTGTGTTTACGATCGACGACCACAATCCATCGACACACTGGTATTCCCATTTCTTGTCTGGAGCGACGGAACTGGGCGACGGCGAGGGCTCTTGGCCAGTAATCGACTGGTTTAAAACGAGGAACCAGCAAAGGCAGGCCAGAGTAACAGACCTGTTCATTCTTCGAGATTCACCGAGTCCATAATGTGGTCGATCTCTTTCTTTAACTCGGGGGCCGTGTTCAAGTTTGAGGTGAAGGTGACCTCTAAAAGCTGGCCCTTATAAGAAGTTGTTAGGAAGCGCGTATAAACGGGATTGTTCGAATAATCCTTGTTTCCCTTTAGCATTGGGACAAACCGCCAGTCGGCCCACTTGCGGCCATCCACTGTCATGATCTCCTTCTTCAGCCAGTGGAGTTGGGAATCCTTGGGCAGCCACTTGAAGCCTTTGCTGTATTCATCGACACGCCTTTTGAGATAGTCGGGTAGACCGTCCGGGGTGAGTCCGTGAGTGCCGCGCAAAACTTCTCCCCACGCTCCATCCGGACCGGAGAACCGAGCCAGAGTCTTTGGATTTTTGGGATCGTCAGGGTCGCGCGAAAAATCGTGCGGGATATCGATCTTAAGCTTGCCGTCGAGCAGACTGACCGCTGTTACTTCCGAAGGATGATTGTCTTTTGAATTTGCGGCGGACTCTTCGCTGGCCAATTCGGGATCGAGTTTCGCTGCGTGTTTGAAGTCTGCCGCAGCGCCGGCCGCATCCCCGTTGGCCTCCTTTGCAACCGCGCGATTGTAGTAGGCGCGTGCGTAATCGGGTTTGAGTTCGATGGCGCGTGTGTAATCGGCAATTGCGCCATCGCGGTCGTTACTCTCCGCTCTAGCGTTGCCGCGGTTGTTGTAAGCAGCCGGGTTTGTGGAGCCGAGTTCTATGGCTCGGGTATAGTCGGCAATGGCGCCGGCCGCGTCCTTCTTCAGCCGTTTGGCTTGGGCGCGGTTATAATAAGGCGCGTCATTTTTTGGATTGAGCTGACTCGCGTGGGTGAAATCCGCGATCGCTCCATCCAAATCCCCT
>DATIOX010000174.1:0-26031 GCA_035472675.1 Candidatus Dormiibacterota bacterium | reverse complement strand
CGGCTTCGGGCCGACTCTTCCGGTGAACTGGAGCCTGGTGGGGGTAGCAGATTTTGATCGCGACGGCCATAGAGATTATTTGTTGTTCAATACCAGTAATCACCAAACAGCGATTTGGTATTTATCAGGGCGAACGTTGGTGGGAGGCGCTTATGGGCCGACCATTCCCAGTGAGTGGGCCTTAGTAGCTACGGCTGACTTTAACAGTGACGGGCATCCGGATTATCTGCTTTACAATCCCGCCACTCGTCAGACAGCGATCTGGTACTTGAACAACAACGTTTACGTCAGCGCCGCCTATGGCCCAACTATTGCGGTTGGCTGGAGCCTGGTCGGGCAGTGAGCAAACATAAGCGCGCATTTCGAAGAAGACGCTGGCTTCGTACAAACTAGCCGCGCTACAACACGAGCACCCGGCAGGCCGCGATCTGGTATCTGAAGAACAATATTTACATCGGCGGCGCGTACGGACCAACTCTCCCCATTGGCTGGAGCTTGATCGCATCATGAGTGACCGCCTTGGCATCTTGGTTTAAGCGTTAACTGTTTACGTTTTGGGGAAGTGGCCCACGGCTCGGAACCCTTAGCGCGCCCGATTCAGCGCTTAACTATCGACGACCGGGCAATCTGGGTTAACGGTTTTATTGATGACGAAAGAGGAAATCGCTGGCGTGCTGGAGCAAATCGCGACGCTGCTCGAATTGAAGAACGAAAACCCTTTCAAAATCCGGGCTTACACGAATGCCGCGCGTGCGATCGAAACATTTGGCGGGAATGTCACCAATTTTCAGGATGAAGAAGCGCTTTCGAAAATTCCAGGAATCGGGAAGAGCATTGCTCTCAAGATCAAGGAATTCGCGGCGACAAGATCGCTGAAATATCTGGAGGAATTGAGCGCAGAATTTCCGTCCGGAATTCTCGAATTGTTCTCATTGCCCGGGCTTGGCGCCAAGAAGATCAAGGCTCTCCACGACAAGCTTCAGATCAGTTCCATCGAGCAGCTGCAAAAAGCCTGCGAAACCGGGCGTGTCGCTGAATTGCCCGGTTTTGGCGAAACGACCCAGCAAAAGCTATGTGACATCATTGCAAAACGCGCCGCGCACGCCGGTTCATTTCAATTCGGGCAGGTCGCAGCGGAAGCGGAAACATTGCGGTCCGATCTGGCGGCACATAGCAGCTCTGTGCAGGTCGATCTGGCTGGAAGTTATCGGCGGAGAAAAGAGATCGTACATGATTTGGATCTGTTGGTGGCGACAAAGAACCCCGGGGACATTACAAAATTGTTCGTTTCCCATCCGCTCGTGGAATCCATTATCGCGCAGGGGCCCACCAAATCGAGCGTGCGACTGCGATCGGGAGTGCAGTGCGACCTGCGAGTGGTGAGCACGACGGAATATCCTTTCGCGCTCGCTTATTTCACCGGAAACAAGGAACACAACATCGAATTACGCAGCCGTGCGCTCCAACGGGGCTGGACGCTTAACGAATATAGGCTCGCTCCGCTCCCGATGGATTCGAAAGCGAAAAAGAAAAGGCCCATAAAGAAAATTCCAAAGGTGCACGATGAAGCCGACGTTTATCGCGCAGTCGATCTTGATTTTATTCCGCCGGAGTTACGGGAGAATTGGGGTGAATTCGAAGCCGCTGAGAACCATTCGCTGCCGAAACTCATTGAGAAGGAAAACCTCCGCGGCACATTTCATTGTCACACGACCGCAAGCGATGGGCACAACTCCATCGAGGAGATGGCGGAAGCTGCCCAGGAGCTGGGACTCGAATACCTCGGGATCGCAGACCACAGCCGCAGCTCGATCCAGGCACATGGACTGGACGAAGCGAAGTTGCGCTTCCAAATCGCCAGCATTCGAGCTTTGAATAACAAGCTGCGCGGCTTCCGCCTTTTTGCAGGTGTGGAATGCGACATTCTGCGCGACGGTTCGCTTGATTTTCCGGACGAAGTCCTGACAGAGCTCGATTACGTCGTTGCGTCCGTTCATTCCGTATTCAATTTAAGTGAAGTTGAAATGACCCGCCGCGTCGTCCGGGCCATGGAGAATCCGTTCGTTACGATGCTGGCGCATCCAACTGGCCGGTTGCTCCTGAAGCGAGATCCCTATCCAATTGATATTCCAAAAATCCTCGATGCGGCTGCGCGCACGGGGACATGGATCGAGCTCAACGCTGCCTCGAAACGCCTCGATCTCGACTGGAGATGGTGGCCACTGGCGAAACAAAAGGGTGTTAAATGTGTAATTAACCCGGACGCGCATCGCACGGAGCGATTGCAAGATTTGTGGTTCGGAATCGGGATTGCGCGTAAAGGCCGGCTGACCAAAGCGGATGTGATGAATTGCTTACCGCTCGCCAAGATCGAGAGCGCACTCCGCGCAAAGCGGGAGTCGGTAGGGCGCGATCACTGAGCGCCGGAACTTTACGGACAGCCCTGCGGTCCGTCCCTACCACTTAGCATTTTTCTCGTTGCGGCATAAACATGGTGAGGCACTTGCAGGCGCCGCCGGCTTTGATGAATTCGCTCATCGGCAATTCGTAGCAGCGGTAGCCGCGGTCCTGCAGCGTCGCGACGAGCCGCGGCGCGCCTTCGGGCAGGACAATATCTCGCTCGATGACGACCGCATTGCATGAAAAGTGCATTGCTTCCTCTGGCAAAACGTCGATCAGTCCAGTGACATGTTCGCGAATTGCGCGCTGGCCGTATTCATCGAACGCGGACGGAAACCAAAACGCGGAGCCGTCCGGCAGCGGGCAAAAGCAGGTGTCGAGGTGATAAAAGCGCGGATCGATCAATTCGACTGAGATTACGAGGCAGCCAAGGATATCCGCCAGGGCGCGATGAGATTGGATGTCGGAACGAAATTTGTAACCGCAGAAGAGCGCATCTCCGCCAAAAAGCGCGTCGCCTTCGCCCTCGAAGTAAAGATTTTCCGGCAACCAATTCACTTCATAATCACGTTGTTCCATGCATTTCGCGAAGAACGGCTGCTCGCCCGCGCGCTCCTTATGGCGAAAATTACTGGGGATGAATTTGCGACCAACCGTCAATCCGGCGTTGGCCGTGAAAACCATATCGGGGAGTCCGGGCTGGGGCGAAATCAAATGAACCTCGCAATCGAGATTTGAGAGTCGCGCGTGCAATTGTTTCCACTGCTTTTGCACCAGGGCTGCCTCGGCGCCGCGGGCGCGGCTCATCCAGGGATTGATTTCGTACTCGATACCGTAGTAGTCGGGCGGACAGAGGAGCAGTTCGCGCATAAGGACTGTCAATTTACTCGCGAACGCGAGACTCACTAAGACAGTCGGCGAGCTCTCGCAGAAACGGTTCCACGTCCGTGACCAGACCGATTGATTGCAAGGGCTGGTGTTCGACCGCGCGCTCCACGGCAGCCGGATCAATATCGACGCATACGGTTTTTGCCGCAGGCGCGAGCATGCTAGCTACGGCAAGCGAATGCTGGACTGTCGCCAGCATTATCACATGAGTCACATCGGCGAGCTTTTGCCGCATGACTTTTTGAGCTTCAATTACATCCGTGGTTACCCCGGGAATCGGTCCCTCGTCGCGAATCGAGCCAGTCAGCACGATATCAACATCGTGGCGGACACAGGCATACATGACGCCGCGCATGAGGATTTTTTGCCGCACAGCAGCGGAAATTCCCCCAGCTTCGCGAATGGTATTGATGGCGCGGAGATGGTTCTCATGTCCGCCTCGCGCAAAGGCAAGATCGGGATTCATTCCCAGGGAGGTTCCATACAGAGCGCGTTCCACATCGTACGCGGCAAATGAATTTCCGGCGAAAAGGCGATTGACATAACCCGCTTCAATGAGGCGCGCCAAATGGTGGTCTGCGCCGGTTCGTACAATTGCAGGGCCGGCGACGATCGCGATTTTACCTTTCGCTTTGCGTGCGCGCCGCAACTCCTCGCCCAGTTCACGAATGATGGCCGATTTTGGCTCGTCGGCATCAACAATCGTATTGATGAATTGAAAGATATCGGTGCGGGTGGTTGAACGCTGCACCGGCACGACGCGAACCCCTTGGTGACCGACCACAATTTCGTCTCCCTTGTTAACATCGAAAAACTTGACCGCACGGGCGGATTCTTTTTTTCCATCAAGCGCAATCGCACTGTTGATCATTGCGGGCCGCACCTCGATTTCCTTACCGCCGAAGCGGACAAACGTCTGTTGATTAGTTGTCACGTAGAAGTCGCTGGGAAAAACTCCGTCGGCAGGCGCACTGGCGAGTTGCACATTTGCACGCTCAATCACTTCGGCTCCGTGCTGGCGAAGGCGCAGCACCAGTTCATCAAGCGCTTCGCTTGTTTCGGCGGACACTTCAATCCGCGCGAAGCTCTGGTCCGCACGTCTTTCGCCAATCTTGATTTCGCCGATCTTGAAATTCGCGCCGTGAGTCAGAATCTGATCCAGAACTTTAGGCAAAATGAGAGAATCAATAATGTGCCCGCGTAACTCGATCGTTTCCGATACCATTTGTAAAATTTAGCCGATCAGAGTGACCGCGCCAGTTGCGTAAGAAAGCGTGTTCGCAATTTCCGATCTTATGGTTCAATTTCTCTTCCGATATGGAAAAACCTAGCGCGCGCGGTCCATCCCCCAGTCGCAAGGCGCGTCGCGCGCTGGCCCAGATTTTAAATCGAAAACCAAAACGACCACCAGGCCTGCCTGCGAAAAAAATTGCCAGAGTCGTGGACCGCGCGCCGAGCCGTTAAACGGAATGGCAATGCAGGAGCATCTGCCAGCTTTAGCCACGAAGATCGCAAAAATGCTGTCGATCAAGCCCGAGTATCTGGTAACACAGCCTGCGGAGCTTCGAATTCTCCGAGAAATGTCCGAAGCAGAGGTCAGAGAGTTTGCAACAAGTCACGGTTGGCGTGTGATACGCCGCCTTGGAGGGCGGCAGATCGAATTTTACAACGACGCAAGCCTGCGCCCGTTGTAGCGGAGATCGGGAGATCCGGCGGAAGGAATGAGCTGGTCACGATCAGACTGAAATCGATCGATTCCGTTACAACCACCACTGGACAGCGCAGAGCTGTTGGCTTACCAATGCGCCAGCCGTAATTAAATGGAACCAGCGAAAATTTATTTTATTGTTTTCGGCGTTCTAACGGTCGCCGGCGGCGTTGTGGGTTACGTCAAGGCGGGCAGTGTGGCGTCGATCATTGCCGGGTCGATCACTGGGGTACTGCTTCTTGTAGCCGCGTTTCTTCTTCCCGAACATCGCGCAATCGGTTTAGCAACTGCATTCATTATCTCGCTTTTGCTCGCTGCCCAGTTCGCTCCCAAATTCATACGAACAGGAAGAGTCATGCCCGCGGGGATGATGTCGATCCTAAGTGTGATCGGAATCATCGTGGCTATTGTCGCCTGGGTGAAAAAGTAATCGCGTGGGAAGAATTCGTCTGCGGACGTGGCGGCGCCTGGTGCTGGTGATATTCAGCGCGCTTTTCGCCGCGATTGTTTATCGCTGGATCTCACTCGAACGCCTGCAGCATGCTGCGCCAGTGGAAGTCATCGCAACGCCGACGCCCAACCCGACGCGGCCGCCGCCTCTCATCACTGGAAAACTGGACACCGCGAAATTATTCAACGGGATCACACTTCATTCCACGGTGGAGACGATACCCGGCGCCGATGCAACCACCGAGCGTGCCGAGGCAGACAGCTATGTGCTCGACCTCAAATTGCAGGCACGAGTGCCTTCGCCAAACAAGACCCTTGAAGATCTTGCCAAGGTTAGCCCTCAATTACCGACGCTGTTGCCGGGATTGGCGACGATGCTACAGGCCAATCCGGTTTCGCCGCTCTACGCTCAGCTCTACGATACGAAAGTCAGAATGCTACGCGAAAACCTCGCTCGGCTCGATCTAGTTCTTTCGCGGCATAATTTTTTCGATTGCCAAACCATCTTGCAGCTTCAGCATCCGCAAACGCACCGAAAAGCGCTCCTCCTCCAGGCAGATATGGATGTAGATGCTGACGGCTCCGATGCAGATCGAATGCCCATTAGCACGGGCACACCCACAAATTTCAAGCCGTCCACCAGTTATCGCTGGCCCAAAAAGACGCCCGAGCCTAATCCATATCTGGCAGCTACCGAAGACGGATTGAAGCGTGCGGAAGCTGAGTTTGCGCTTTCCACTACGAGTCCCGCTCGCAAACGTGATCTGCGCAACGTGATCGCGCAGTTACGCGCGGAAATCGACACGTTAAAAAAATATAGTTTCCTGATCGGTGCGACCGATCCCTTTATTGTAGTCCCCGGTGCATTTATGCATGGCACCGATCCGGTTAAACCCGGTGATTACGCGCTCGTCATTTTCGGCAGCTCGATTTATCCGGCCCTCGTCGGTGACATAGGACCTAACGACAAAGTCGGAGAGGCATCATTGCGCATTGCAAAAGAGATCAACACGCTTTCGACGCCGTACAATCGTCCGGTAAGCGATCTCAAGGTGACTTACCTGATCTTTCCCGAAACCGCTGACAAACCATTTGGTCCTCCGGATTTGGAAAAGCTTCAAACGCGCAGCGAGGCGCTCGTCAAAGAAATCGGCGGTGCGAGCGTGCCGCTGCATCACTGGGAAAATATTATTCCGCCATTGCCTACGCCCAGTCCGGCGCAAAGTCCGCTGGCGTCGCCGAGCGCAACAGCGTCTTCTCCATCAGGTGAATCGGCGACAACTTCTGCGTCACCACCGCCGACATTTGCGTTTCCCGTTCCGAGCCCAGCAGCGACCACCCCGACCAATTCGACGCTTACGCCAACGAAGTCCCCCGCCGTAACGCGGCGCCCGATCAAGAAACGTAAGCCGTGAACGTCGATTACGGGCTGCGCTGTTAGCTTGCTGGCGGTGTAAAACTGTACCTTGTATGAAATGACCATCCGTGATGCTGTTGAGGCTGATCTGCCGGCCATCGTTGAGATTTACAACGCCACTGTACCGACACGCATGGTGACAGCCGAGCTCGAGGCAACGACCGTCGAAGCGCGGTTGCCATGGTTCCGCGAACATTCGCCGAGGCATTATCCTTTCTGGGTTGCGGAGTCGGAACGTCGCGTGATTGGGTGGCTCGATTTCAAAAGATTCCTACCGCGCTGTGCATATCGCGGCACAGCCGAGATCAGTGTTTACGTCGACGAAGGATTTCGGCGTCGCGGTGTGGGGCAGCGATTATTGGAACAGGCGATCGCACGCGCACCGTCGCTGGGCATCACGGCCCTGGTCGGTCTCATCTTCGGGCATAACGAGCCGAGCTTGAAATTATTTCAACGTCTCGGCTTCGAACGCTGGGGATTTTTCCCTGGAGTCGCGCAACTCGATGGCGTGGAGCGCGATCTCGTGGTGATGGGACAACATTGTCCGCCGTGCTCCACCGCGATCGCGAAACCGCTGGTTCAATCACGAATCAGCAATCAGTTCAGTGATAGCCAGGGCCTGATGTATTTGCTGATGCAATACCGGCACGAGCCGATTCATTCGAAGCTGCTGAAAATCCGCGACAAATATTCCATGTTGCATCTGGACGTGCTGATTCTCATTTATCATTTTGCAAAAATTTGCCCTGGCAATATTCTCGAGATCGGCGCCTTCGTTGGGGGAGCCACGATTGCTGCAGCATTCGGCGTGCGCGATTCGGGAACGCGGAAAAAGCTCATTGCTATCGAACCGGGCGGCAGCGTCAAACACAAGAGGCTTGGCACGCGCAATATTTTCCGCGACTTGGAACGAAACCTTGCCAGGCAGCGTGTATCGGAGTTGGTCACTACTATCAGGGGCCGTTCCTTCGACCCGGCAACGATCTCCGCAGTCAATGAGACGCTGGGTACAGACAAAGTTGGTCTCCTGATTCTTGACGCCGATGCAGCCAAACGGCGCGACATCGAGTGTTACTGCGATAGATTTGCAGACCAGTGTTGGATGGTCATTGACGATTATTACGGCACTGGTACCAACGCAAAGATCACTCCAAGCCGAGCGGATGTCGAAGCGTTAACCACTGCCGGTTATTTGCAACCACTAGGTTTCTACGGCTGGAGCACGTGGGTCGGACGCTGGAATGGTCCTCAACGCTGACGTTATTTGGTTGGAAACGTTAGACGTTGAAGACAGCGCCCATTGTACGTTGCGAAGGCCTTGACGTTCACATTCGGTTAGGCCTCTGGACCAATGACCAGATGAATCACGCCGTTCGGCGCGGAAATGAAGAAACCGTTGAAGTCCTCGCTCAGTGGCTCAACCTCATCGCGCCGCGTCACACCATGCACTTTCAGAAAGGATGTAGCGGCTTCCGTGTCGTTTGTTTCCAACTCCAGCCAGATATCCGGATGACTCAGGTTCGGGACCTTGTCGATCCAGAGGCGGTTCGGGCCGAACTGGAAAATGCAGCCGTCCTTTTCTTCTTCGATTAAAGGCAGTCCAAGCGTGTCGCGATAAAAGGACACCGTCTGGTCATACGTGTGGCTGGGGCATTTGATGGCGATGTTTGCTCCGCCAGAGAATTGCGGGCCGTCGAGCTTTGCAACCATCGTCGAGACAGTAACCCTAACCTTCCGTGCCGCCCGGCTCGGTCATTTTCACCGGATCGAGAGCGCGCTCCAGTTCTCTTTCAGGCAAGACTTTTCTCTCGCGGGCGATTTCGCGCACGGTGCGGCCAGTTTTGGCACTCTCTTTGGCGATTTCAGCCGCACGATCGTAGCCGATCTTGGGCGCCAGACTCGTCACCATCGCCATGGATAGCTCGATCAATTCTCGGCACCGCTCTTCGTTCGCTACGATGCCGCGAACACACTTGTCGCAGAAAACATCGACCACATTTGCCAGCAGCCGGATCGATTCGAGAAGATTATGTGCCATCACTGGCATCATCACATTGAGCTCGAAGTTTCCATTCGCGCCGGCCCAGGTAATGGTCGTGTCGTTACCGATCACTTGGGCGCAAACCATCATCATCGCTTCGCACATTACCGGGTTGACCTTGCCCGGCATGATCGAACTGCCAGGTTGCGTGGCTGGCAGTTGGATTTCGCCGATTCCGCATCGCGGACCACTCCCGAGCCAGCGAATGTCGTTTGCGATCTTAAACAAACTGACCGCAATCGTTTTCAGGTGACCGCTGACTTCAACGACTGCGTCCTTTCCGCCTTGGGCCTCAAAGTGGTTTTTTGCCTCGTAAAAAGCGATGCCGGTATGTTGCTTCAAATGCTGCAGCATTTTTTCTGGAAGATTAGCGTGACGATTCAGACCGGTGCCCACGGCGGTTCCGCCAAGTGCCAGCTCACGCAAAGCTTCGATCGACTTCTGCGCGCGGTCTTTGGCATAAGCAACCTGTTGCGCGTAACCGGAGAATTCCTGCCCGAGACGAACTGGCGTCGCATCCATTAAATGGGTTCGGCCGATTTTCATGACGTCCCAGAATTCTTTCGCTTTGGCTTCCAGTGCGACATGTAATTTTGCGAGAGCAGGAATGAGGCAGTTCTTTAATTGTTCCGCCGCGCTGATATGAATGGCGGACGGTATCACGTCGTTGCTGGACTGGCCCATATTGACGTGATCGTTGGGATGCACCAATTCACGCGACCCGATTGCCTTGCCTGCTAGCTGGGCGCAGCGATTCGCGATGACTTCGTTGGCGTTGGTGTTTGTGCTTGTGCCCGAACCCGTCTGAAAAATGTCGAGCGGAAAATGGTCGTCGAGTTTTCCTTCAACAACTTCTTTAGCTGCCCGCACGATCAGCGCGGAACGCTCGGCATCGAGCAAGCCAAGATCGTGATTTGCTTGCGCGGCAGCCCATTTAATCAAGCCAAGAGCGCGAATGAACGGCCGTGAAAACTGGTAGCCGCTCACCGGAAAATTTAGCACTGCGCGGTGAGTCGACGCGCCATGGAGAGCAGACGCTGGAAGCGTCATCTCGCCCATAGAATCTTTTTCCCTTCGGGTCGGCTTCTCCGTCATGCCGAACGATGTGCGCTAACGCTAAAGCTCGCCCCCTGCAGAGTCCCACGCTTGTGGTCATCAAGCGGATGCGTCTTCTGAAAAACAGTGATGAACATCGGCGGTATGTTTTGCAGGAAGTACTCTGACCGGGCGCGCTCGAACAGGGTCGCGTGCTGTTTCAATTCGTTCGTGACTTGATAGATGATGAAACTGCCACCAGGCGCCAGCGCATCATATGTTTTTTGCAAGAGCGCGCGTTTCTTCTCAATTTTAAGGATGCTGAACGGAATACCCGAAAGAATATAATCGCAGCAATCGATGCGGTGACGTTTCAGTTCGTGTGGCAGCGACGCTGCATCGCCATGGATCACATGTACACGCCGGTCGCAGGCAAACTGGCGTTCCAGATCGTGCGCGAACGCCCGGTCCAACTCGAACAGAAGTAGATGTGAATCCGGACACATCCGTCGTGCAATCTCGCGCGAATGTACTCCTTCCCCCGGCCCGTACTCGGCGATCACACGTGGCTGACTAAAATCCAACTTGCTGGCGACACGTTCCACCAGTGCCTTGGAACTGGGGATGATTGATGCAATTTGAAACGGTCGTTTCAAAAACTGCTTGAAAAACAGGGCACTCACAAGACGCGAACAGTCGTCTTGCACATCGAAGTTGTCCAGTGACGAAGTGGTGGCACAAACGATAGAATTTCTACCGCGGCTGGAACTTTCCTGCAGCTGGGCGAATTGCCACCCTGCTGCCCATATCTCGCTTGACTCATCTCTCGTCCCCGATCACTTATCACTGCTGATTCGAGCGCGCGGTTAGCTCAGTGGTAGAGCACTACCTTGACACGGTAGGGGTCAGAGGTTCGAACCCTCTATCGCGCACCATCCAAAAGCGCCTCGCCGATTTTCGCAGAAATGTTTGTGCGCCGCAGACAAGTTACATTACGAATCAACCGCGTATCCAAAAATCTCCTTGGTGACCTAAACGGCGAACTTCTAGTCGTCGGCCTAAACGATTACGGTTGACTCCTTTTTTGCAGATTCCTAACCACACGGTTACTCCCAGCGCGAGGCTAGGCCGCTCCCGGATCGAGATTGTATCATAAATATGCTCTGGCTGTGTGACTCTTCAGCGGGCTCCGACTATCGGATTACGTTTCGCCTAAGGCGATGACTCAGGAATTCGACGGAAAACTTTACGATTTTTTGAAACTTGGAATCGCCAATCCCGTAGTTCGGAGTGTGACCCAATCATCCGCCTCGCTCGCGCTAGTCTCTGAACCACTATGGTTTTGTCTAAAGACGCAGCCAAAGCGCGAGCATTTGGCCGCGACCGCCCTCCGGCGTCATTTTGGCGTCGACTGTTTCTCGCCCCGATTGCGATTCCGAAGGGTAACCCAAAGGGGGCCGGTTTGGTTCGTAGAGGCAATGTTTCCCGGCTATCTGTTCGCAAAATTTATCTATTCGGAGCAACATCGCGCCGTAGAAAGTTCTCATGGAATTCGAGGGATTCTCCATTTTGGCGATCGGCTGGCAACCTTGCCTGAAAATATTATAACTGCGCTCCAATCGAGAGTGGGTTCGGAAGAGATCGTGACTCTCGATTGCTCCATCAAAATCGGCCAATCGGTTGAAATCGTTGAAGGGCCCTTTCAAGGACTGGAAGTCGTGGTTACTCATTTAATTCCCGCGAAGGATCGGGTCCGCGTGCTTTTCGATTTTCTTGGGCGGTCTGTGGAAATGGAAGTTTCCACGGCAAAAGTGCTCGCAGCGTAAGGCTGGGACCGCGCAGGCTAACGCGGCCGGACAACCTCAAATCAAAATCGGCTGGCGCGGGCAGACCACTCCGTTTGCGCCCTTTTTAGCCAGTTGTCGGACTCGCGTCTCTCGAGTCTTCCAAGGCCACTTCGGCCTTTCCAAGGTACAAGCAAAGTGGCCGTCCAATGGAACGGCCACTTCTGATCTAAGCTTTTTTAGAAAGGTCGGAGCGCTTGCCTTATTAAGTCCGTATGTAACGCCTGGCGACACCGAGTGCACCGAGAGCTGCACCAAGTAACATTACGGTGATGCCACCATCAGGAACCGCGCCTGGCGCTCCGCCTGGGGTGGGGATCCTGATGATCTCACGGGAACCCGCGTTCCAGCCGTTCCTATGATCAGTCAGCACAGCATGGGGCGTTGAGGTGTCTGAACGAAAGTACTGTCTGTTGGCTCTTTCGTCGCTACGAAGGGCCATGCCAGCCAATTGGTTGACGTAAGTTAGCCTGTCGCCGTCGCCGGAGTGTATCCCAAAATTGACGAAGCCAAACTCATGGCCTTCGCCGATTGTAACGGCACGGGCACTGCTGCTGAAGATAAGCAATGCGCCGGCAATGGCCGTGCAGAGGAGTGCGAGTTTAGTTGTTGAAATTATTTTCATGTCGCATATTGGAAAAGCAAACGCCATGCCAACAGACGCATTGTTCCATGGATCGTCGTAACTATCTGTTTGTTAATCCGTTACGATAATGAAAGCCTTGAATATTTGTGCTTCCATACCGCGAGAGATCGTAAAGTATTCCGACCAGCAGGTTCCAGTTCGATAGGACACAGCATAAGAACCACGGAATGTGGATATTACCTGGAGGAGTTGGTGAATGTAATGATTTCCGACGTCTGTCTGAGTTTCCGACGATCTAAAAACATTCGGATCGGCAGAATGGATCTGCCATTGTCGATGTCGCTGGGGCCAAAGGGTCATGCCAACTGAAATGGTTTAACATGGGGTTACTTTGCCTTGATTAGCTGATGGTATGACGGCCCAGCAGAGAGGCTAGCAGAACATGGCATTCCAGACTCATCGCACGTGTTGCGTTTGCCAAGGATTATTGTCCTGCACGTTTCGCTTCCGGCCGCCTGCTTGTGCTCGTGCAAAAAAAAACCGGGCAGGTTTTACCCTGCCCGGCTAATCATTTTTGGCTCCAGAGTTCGGGGCCGTAACCCATTAACTCTTTATGTAGCGTCGGGCCATGCCGAGCGCACCGAGCGCCGCACCGAGTAACATGAGTGTGGTGCCACCGTCCGGAACGCCTTGACCGCCTGGGCCAAACAGCGTCCACCCGGAAAGGCCATACTGCCCAAGAAAGCCAGGAATGGTGATGACTCCACTCAAGTCACCGACGTACCAAACTTCACTACCGGCATTGGGTCCGTCGTACTTCGCATACAGGTATGAATACAAGCCGCCGCCGCCTAGATTAACACTTGTACCAGTGCCGTTATGATCGAATACGGCAGTGGGCAGCGTACCAAAATCATTCATTGATCGAGTGAAGTCGTTGCCCATGAACGTATCCGAGTCGCCAAGAGCCATGCCAATCAAATGATTGACAAAAAGGGTTCTGGTCGCATCGCCGACGTTCCCAGCCACTATGAAGCCCAGCTCATGCTCATCTCCGATGGTAAGGGCGCGGGCGTTGGGGTTGAATGCGAACAATGCTGCGCAAAACGCCGCGCAGAGCATCGCAATTTTAGTTGTAGGAATAATGTTTATTTTCATAGGATTTTTCAGTTGGGTAACCGTGTAGGAGCAAAGGTCGTGCCAAAACGTAGATTTGCTTTGTGAAAATCTTATAAGATCATACACGGTAGATAGTTATAAAATGTGTTCGCTGGTCACGAGTTTAGGTGCGGCCACTGGGGAAATCGTAAGTTATTCCGACGACTCTCCCATCAGCGTGGAGGAGAGAATATGTATAACAATCACCGGCGAAGGCGATTACAACGCATGACTGGGAAAACGTACCGATCGTCGACGATTTGGTCATATCTCGGGGCTCCATCAACGGCTCCGACCCATTCTTTCTCGACCTAGGCGCAATCGGGTTTCGCGAATGGGCTGCGGGACCGGGTGGGTTACTGCCGGTCTATATTTGCGAGGGCTCGCCTTGCTTCGCTCGCCAGAGGCTCTTGAAGACCCCCGAGCAAGGCTTGATTTAGCACTCCTTGTGCTTCGGTCTTTTGTCTGATTTGAAGCTCTGACATTCCAAGGTAAAAAAGAGAATCCGCCTCGAGCGGCCGCTTCCGAGCGCTTTCCTGTAACAATTGGATCGCGCGCTGGTATTCCTTTTTCTCGTAGCTCAATCGTCCCAGAAGTTCGGCCAATTCGGCGTCGTCGGGTAACGCTTGGCGCGCTTTCGCGGCGAGATCATAGGCCGTAGCGGTTGCGGATGGGTCCTGGGCATAAAGCGTGGCGAGGCCCTTCTGCGCGGGCGCGAAATCCGGCCACCGACGCAGGACATCGGTGTATATCTCGGTCGCCGGCTTTATCTGACCGCGCTGTTTATCGAGTGCGGCTTGAGCCATCAGCGCAGGCAGATATTCGGGGTCCGAGTTTAATTCCTTTTGCAGCGCCGCTTCCGAGGCCATAAGTTCCTTCGGATTTTCATTCAGCTTGGTCAAAGCGAGAAATTTCTTGGCGTCGGCAGCCTGGGAAGAATCAGCACTGTTCGTTAGGACTTTTTGCATAGCATCCCGAGCCTCATTCACTTTTCCCAAGCTGTAGGCGGCCCACGCCAAATCATGCAGAATCGACGAATCGTTTTGGCGCTGACGGGCGGCCTCCTGCAAAAGGCTGTAGGACCAGGCAAGATTGCCACTTTGGTAGGCGACCTTTCCGAGAATACCGGTGACCTGAGGATCACCTGGCGTGAGCTCGCGTGCTTTCTTTGCGTAAGTGAGAGCTTTCTCCTTGTTGTGAAGCGGGCCGGCATAGAGTTGTGCTAGCTTGGTTATGGCCGAGGCCAATCTGGGATTTATTTTCAGCGCTTGCTCGAAAACGGAGACCGCCTTGTCCGATGCGCCTTGTTTTTCGTAAGCTTCTCCCAACCGCATCTGGGAGATGACATCGTTAGGTTGCTCCCTCGCCATTCCTTCGAGTTGCGAGATCGACAATTCCGGCGAGACGCCTGAGCCGCTCTTGAGCAAGGCGAGACGACGTTTGCTTTCCTCCTTGCCGGGAAAATCCTTGGTTGCGGTCGCGGCTTTTTGGAGGGCAACTTTGGCCAGGTCTGTCTGGCCCATCATGTAGGCGGTCATGCCCAGGTGAAATTGAACTTCCGGGCTATCAGGGAATTTGCCAGCGCTCTCCTGTAGAATTGGCAGGGCCTGCTGATATTCGCCACGCTTGGACAGAACCCAGCCAAACGTGTCGGCTATTGCAGGGTCGTTTCCTTGCAGATCCCGGGCTTTGCGTGACAGATCGTAAGCTTTCTCAAGATCATTCAGTCGATTAACATAGAGGTAAGCGAGATTATTCAGCGCGGAAATCGAGTTAGGCTCGATCGAGAGTAGCCGTTCGTAGGCATCGCGGGCCTTTGCGAAATCGTTTGTTCGCTCGTAAAGGAGCGCCAACGTCATGAGTGCCGACACATCGTTGGGATTCTTCGCGAGCTGAGCCTGCAATTGCTCGAGCGCTTGCGGAAGCTTGTTGGTCGCAAGGTAAGCCTGGACCAGCAAGTCGTATGCGTTGGACAAATTCGGATCGAGTTGAAGCGTCTTTTGAAGCTCTGCTTCTGCTAAATCCCATTTTTCTTCCGCCGCCAGGATCTTGCCTTCAAAGAAATGCGAGGCTGGCGAATCAGGCATCTTTTGGAACTGACGCCTAATCCTCTGCCGCGCGGCATCGAAATGCCTATCTAGCAGATCCATTTCCACAAGTTGCTCGACTGGCCACAAGCTATCCGGCGCAAGCTCCGCGGCTTTTTCAAACGCCTGGCGGGCTTCGTCATTTCTCTTGGCTTGGCGCAAGGTGAGGCCAAGCGCCATCTGGGCTTGCGGGTCGTGAGGAGCGAGCTTTGCTTGCTCGCTTACAACTATAGCGGCGTCGTCGAACCTATCAAGCGACCCGTATGCAGCTGCCAGTAGCAGCGCAACTGGCTTTAACTCGGGATTTCTGTTCAGTAAGCGTGTTAGCGGTTCGATGACCGCTTCGCTATGTCCGGAGCGAAGATTGATCTCGGCAAGGAGCAGGATGGGATCGACATAATTCGGATTGGCTGAGATCACCTGATCCAGCACCGTCCTGGCTTGATTCAGGTTGTTGTTCTTGAGATATGCCTGTGCCAACTCGTATTTGATGAGAGGAGTATCCGGATACGTTTGGTCGAGCCGCTCCAAGACTTCGACCGCTTTTTTCGTGTCGCCCTTTGCCAACAGCACGTTGCTTTCCAGTCTGTGGCCATCGACGTATTCGGGGTCGCGGCTAAACACATTTTCAAGAAGCGAGAGCGCCTCGTCGTATTTCTTATCCTTTAGGGCAAGCTCCGCTAGCAAAGTCCAGCCTGGCAGATAGTCGGGCGCCTGCCTAGTCATCTCGGTGGCGATTCTTTTGGTTTCTCCAGTATCACCAGCGGCGGACGCGAACGCAGCGTATTTCAAGCGCTCCATTGAACGGACAGGCGCAAGCTCGGCGGCCTTCTTGAATTCTTCCGCCGCTTGTTTCTGATCTTTCTTGAGCAGATAGAGATCTCCCAGCGCCATGTGCGCGGCGGAAGAATTAGGATTGACCGCAAGCGCCTTCCGGAGCGTGTTTTCGGCCGCAGGCAAATTGCCACTGCTGAGCAACAGATTCGCCGAAGCGAGGTGAAAAGAAATGTCGTCCTTTTTAGGGTATTTCTCGAGGTGTTCCTCAGCGGTCTGAATGTCGTCCTTGCTTCGCGTCGTCTCCGTTAGAACGATAATGGCGTCGCCATTGTCTGGGGTCTGCTCCAGCACCTTAAGCGCTTGTTTGCTTGCATCGGCGAAGTGCCCTATGGCCAGATAACTTCGGGCGAGCCGTATTCGATTTTGATCGTTCTTGGGAGCCAGCTCGTTCGCCTTCGCAAGGAATGCAGCGGCACGCAGCGGTGATCCATCCTCCAGCCACATGATTCCAATTCTCTCGAATGCGAGCGCGTTTTGTGGATCCAGGCTGACCACGTTGAGGTAACTCACCTTCGCTTTGTCGTAATCGCCGGTTTTAAAATAATTATCGGCCTCGGCGAGAAAGCGTGTCTTCTTGGCTTCCTTGGAGCAGCCAGCGATCAGCGTAACCGCCAGAGTAAGCGTTACGACGCTGGATAACAGTCTCGATGTTCGCATTTGGAGGATGATTTTGGTCTTAGTTAATGTTTGTAGTTGCGCGCTCTTTGGCGATGCCAAGTTTTTCCATTAGCTCGTAGAGAGTCGGCCGGCTAATCCCGAGGTCAGCAGCGGCAGATGTAATTTTACCGGAATGCCTCTTGAGCGCTTGTTCAACCACTTCGCGTTCAACGTGCTCTCGCGCTTGTCTGAGAGTTGTTCCAGCAGGTGACACTACGCTTCGATCCCGTTCCAACTCGAGATCCTTTGCGGTTACTCGGGATCCGCTCGCCATAATGACGCCACGTTTTACGCGGTTTTGGAGTTCGCGGACATTTCCAGGCCACGAATAACGGCTCATCGCGCGCAACGCGTCCGGCGCGAAAACCATCTTGGTCCGACCGTTTTGGCTGCCATACGTTTGCAGAAACTCGCGGGCCAGGAAAACAATGTCCTCTCCGCGTTCACGAAGTGGCAGGAGGCGAATTGTGACAACGGCAAGACGAAAATACAGATCTTCCCGAAATTTTCCGTTATTGATCAGCTCTTTCAGATCGGCGTTGGTGGCGGCGACCAGGCGGGTATCGACTTGAATCTCCTGTCTCCCGCCCACTCGCTGTAACCGCTGCTCTTGAAGAAACCGGAGGAGCTTCACTTGAATGGAAGGCGGAAGTTCTCCAATCTCATCCAGAAAGAGGGTGCCGCCACTGGCTGTTTCCAAAAGTCCATTACGCTGAACGTGAGCACCCGTGAAGGAGCCTTTTTCGTGGCCGAACAGTTCACTCTCCAGAAGGTTTTCGGGAATAGCGTTGCAGTTGATGGCCACAAAAGGGCCGTCCTTGCGCGTGCTGCGACGATGAATGGCCGCTGCCGCCATTTCTTTTCCAGTGCCGCTTTCTCCCAGTAAGAGCACTGGAGCATTGGTCCCGGCCACCTTGCGAATTAAAGTAAAGACCGCCTGCATTTGCGGGCTGGTACCTAGCATGTCCTCAAAGACATCAGACCGTCGGCTTTGTTGTAACTTGTGGTATTCTTTCTCGAGTTCCACCACATGGATACAGCGACGAATGAGCAGCCTCAGTTCTTCCATCTCCACAGGCTTGCATAAGAAGTCATAAGCACCCGCGCCGACTGCCTCGATCGCATTCTGCTTTTCGCCTTGTCCGGAAATGATGATGACCTTCGCCGTGTTATCGATGGCAAGTATATCGGATAACACCGCCAAGCCTTCGTCGCATTCGTTAGGTCGAGGTGGCAAACCCAAGTCAAGCAACGTTACCGCCGGCAAGTTAGCCTCGAAGCATTCACTAGCTGCCCTGCGATCTTCGGCGAAATGGACTTCGTATTGCTCGCTCAGGGCCCATTTCATCTGCGTCCGGATGGCTTCGTCGTCATCCACAATGAGTATTTTCGGTTTCATGCTGGTTGACACTTTAGAGGCAACATCACACGGAAAGTTGTGCCGACGCCGAGTTCGCTTTCTACGTGGATCTTTCCATGATGCGCTTCGACGATGGTCTTGGATTGAAACATGCCAATGCCCAATCCTTTTTTCTTTGTTGAGCGGAACGGCCGGAACAGGGAATGCTTGATGAATTGCTCAGTCATTCCGCATCCGTTGTCACTTACGGATAAGGCTACCCATTCACCTCGCCGAGTGGTTGCTACGGTAATCCGGCCATTCATACCGACCGCATCGCGCGCATTAAAAAGGAGGTTCGTAAAGACGCTTTGCAATTGTTGTCGATCAGCCGATACCTTTGGGATCTCATCGAACTTGGTTACCAGGTTGGTGTTGAGTGTTCCATTCAGGTTTGAGAGAGCTTCCGCGACGGCGAGATTGAGATCCAACTCAGCCGGATTCAGGCGCAACTCATGGCGCAGGGCGTTCATGCGGTTGATAAGATCATTGATCCGGCTGGCCGCGCTCCCGATTCCGCGGAATGCGTCCTGCCGGAAAGCGGGATTGTCGAAGTGGGCCGGCAGATTTTCCAACATGAGGCCCAGGGTTGAGGCAGCATTCTTTAGGTCATGAATCAAGAATGCGGACATGGTTTGAAACGCCTCGAGCTCTTTCCTTTCCATGATCTCTTCTGTAAGTCGCAGCTTCAGGAGGGTCGCCGCCACTTGCTCGCCAATGCATTTTAGCAAGTCCATCTCTTCCGCCGAGTAGCCGAGCCCCCTGACGCGGTCTGCGAGGACTACCACTCCGAGCCAGCTCTCTCCACCGACCAGCGGAACACAAATCGGGCTGCCCCCAGTGCGGAATTGTCCACTGCTTCTTTCCATGAGGTCTCGTGCCCACTTTTCTTTTGCTCTACCGAGATCAAAGGGTCGCGACAGCTTGATTAACTCGGCTGAATTGAGCTCCCTTCCCGCAATAGAGGTGGTCGAATCGTCGTTCGGCGCCTGGTCCGCATCGGAGGTTGAGCTCACTCGGATCAGGCGCTCTCCGTGTTCATCGAAAAGCCAGGTCGAGACGGACAGGGCACCAAACGTCTCTGAAATCAGCCGCGCGGCGATCGTCCCGAGCGCGGTCTCATCCATGGCAACCGAGAGACTTCGAGTGAATCGCGCCCAGATTTGACGAAAATCGTGCTGCGGCCTTTTAAAGTGGCGGCTGACGAAGAGCTGCAGACTTTGCCGAGCTCGGTCAGAAAGAAGCAGAACGGCCAGGATGGCCACCCCAACGAGGACGACAAACGCTGCGATTGGAAAACTGGCAGCGCCGCCAAAGCGGTCGACGATTTGAGCCAATACGCCAACAACAAAAAGATATGCCCCAGTCAGTAACACCGTGATCGAGGTGTGTAAAACGGCGCGCGACGGATAGACATCAATTTCGCCAAATCCACTTCGAACGTAAGCAGCGGTGATCAGCGCGCATCCGATTAGAAGAGCAGTCGCTTCGACACTAAGTTGACTCAGGTTGTAGTAAGAGAAAAGGAGCACCTGACTTTGAGTGTAAATGCGGACGCCGAAGACCACCCCCAGCCCAAGAACCAGGAATTTGATTCGCCAGCGCATCGTTCCAACAGCGGCTCGGAACGTCCGCTCGATATTCGTCAGAATTAATACAGCCGAGACGAGAATCAGGACATTTAGAATTTTTGCCGGTTCACTAAGCCTGAGTCCCCAACCGTAAGCGGGTGGCTCGTAAGCGACAACGTAGAAGAAAGAGCTGTAAACGGCCGCTAGCGACAACAGCGGAATCAAGAAGGCCCCGATAAGAAGCCACCGCGATTGGAAGAGGAAATCGCGGTAATTTGCTCTGGAATACGTCAGGCTGAAAGTTAACCAAATGCCAGGCAGAAATGATTTTGCCACCAGAGAAAGCGTTTCCCAAAAGGCTGCCCTCCCAGGAAGCAGTGTATCGTTCGCTATTGCGCCAAACAGACTTTCCAAGGCAAAAGTCAGCATTCCAACCGAGAAACACCAGGTTGCAAGCGAACGCTGTTTCCGACAGGCCGCAACCGCCGCCAAGGCGGCGCTAGACATGCCGGCGGCCAATGCTAATACGGTGTTCGCATTCACAATTCGCTTTGAGCTGACACAATCACTTGCATCGCAGCTCCTGCTACGGCACGAGGTTCCGGCCGATCACTAAATCGAGGTCTCATTCGTTAAGCGAAAACGCTCTCCAGGCGCGAACCGTAGCGAAATTGAGTCCAGCTTACGTATCGGCCGCCGGAGAGCAGACTTCTCTCAAGCGTTTCTCCGGAAAAAGGAGGGCTAAGTTCCCCAAAAAATGCGTAAAATGAAAGGAAACGCGCGAAGAAAAATCAGAGGTTCGAACCCTCTATGAGGCTCGATGCGATTCCTCTGGTCGAGCTCGCGTCTCACCCTTGCGCAGCCACCACAACAGCACAAAAAGTGGAATCAACGAAAGGGCAAAAAAGACGGGCCCACCACGGCGGTGGATTACACTGTGAATCATCTGTGGACCGACGTTCACGCAGAGGAGGCCGATCACGAGAATGCGAAAGCCATTTCGTAAAATCGCCAGCGGAATGATGAATGCGACAAGTACAATGCGTTGCCACGGCGTCTTCAGGAACAGATTTGCGGCCAGGATGCTGGTCATCAAAAGGACCCAGCTTGATCGAATGCCGCTGCATTCCTGCGCAACTTCGATCGTGATGTTCGGCAGCTGGAAAACCAGGCCTGCCCGGAGAATAGGCGTGCCGCTGAGGTGAAAGAGAACGTTTGCGACCTCCGCGGAAGCATATTTCGAGGCCGTCTCGAGCGCATCCGCCATTGCATCCGGCATTGGAACCATGAAAATGAGATAGGCTAGCGGGAAAGCTGCTGCTCGCATCCAGTCGCGCCCGAAAAAGAAAAAACCTCCCGCAGCGAGGCAGCAAAGGAACGAAATGGTCAGAAGCACGAAGTAGTAATTGTCTGCCGACACCAGTCGAGGGACGTGCACCCAGTAAGTGAACGCGAAAACGCCGAGACCGCCGGCCAGCAACACGATCCCGAACGGAAGGTCGGCGACGCGTTTTTTCGGCAGTTGATCACGCCGAAGGTAAAGGAGGTAGCCAGAAACAAAGGGAATCAGTAAAATGTACGAGTGCAGCGAACTGTGGGCCGCGTAATTTGCCAATCCGAGGAGCGGCTGGCCAAATGCGGCCAGCAGTACAATCACAAAACAGGCACCGCCCCAAAACCGCCACATGTTTCTGTGACTCGATGCGCTGGATTCGGAAATGTTCCGTCCCTGGGCGCGAAGGATTGGATCTCGAGCAGTAGCTCCCTTTGGTAAATGCAGCATTGCCAAGGTGTTTTTTAGGCGGGGGCCGGTCGGCTCTTGTCGATCTTTGTTCGTGGAGTTAGCTGTAGCTAAGATGTTTCGGCTGATAGGTTCTCAGTAAGTGTAAGTCAGACCAGCGGAATAGGTATTCCGCGAGTAACCGGATATCCCTCCTACGGAACTCTGCGAGGAATAGTTGTAGTTAGCATGCAGGGCAAGACGCTTATTGATCGTATAGCTGAAGCCGAGCAAAAGATCGAGAGAATCCTGCGACCCAGCCGAGCCCGTTGCGGATGAAGCCGAGCCTTGATTTTCATCATGATGATAATCAACGCCAGTGGTTGAACTGAGCCGCGAAGTTAGATTGCACGTCAGTTTCAGACCCGTGCGCAACGTCTTTGTGGTCGTCGCACCTGTCGTCGTGGGCGATTCGAATCCATAGCTGGTCGTCCAGTTCAGCGAGTAATTGCTTCTCACGAACTCAAGCGTACCTTCAAAGTAAGGGAGGGACGAATCCCCAGCGTTCTCAAGAGAGCGAAATGATTCACCCGCGTGAACGTGGACAATCAAGTGCTCAGTTAAATTATGATTGACTCCACCGAGGATGAAATGAGTCGTGGAGTCGGTTGGGGCAGTGTCGTAATTAATCGTTTCAAAACGATATTCGCTCACAAGAACGGTGCGACTGGTGAGGCTAAATTGAAATGCCTCGCTAAACGTGTTCTGAGTACGGTTCTGAGCAACCGTGTTCTGAATACCGTTCTGAGAATTTCCGGTCGACGAGGAAAAGTACTGAACGCGCTCGAACGTGTAGTTTGTCACCAAGGAAAGTCGCGAAGACCAATGATAAGTAAGGGCAAAAATATCCACTGTGTCGAAGAACGGGCTGACCACGTTCTGCGGGCCAATATTGGATTGGAAATTGGGCTGATTCTGGTAAGTGCCATAAATGCTGGCGTAGAAGGAAAGCCGACTCGAGAAGTTATGCGTGAGGGACAAAGTGACATTTCCGGCAGTCTCGTTCTGGCCCGACACATCGAAATACTGGCTAAAGCGTCCGACACCCAGCCCAAAAAATTGTGTCCGTTCCCCAAGACGATTGTAAGTTAGAACAACGTTTTCCCTGGTGAATATTGAGCCTTGGCCGCTCGGCTGTAGGGCAACGTTGTCGTTGTAGCCCGTGTCCACGCCTGCTGTGATCTGAATTGGGATAGCTGGAAGCCAGCCGATCCCGGCCGCTTCCGCTGCCGAACCTATCGCATCTTGACTGATCGCTTCGCCGACCGGAGCCAGAAAGCAAGTGGCGAGCAGGAGCGTGAGGCGCAGCGGATCAACGCGGTTACGCTTACGGGCCCGGTGAATTCGACATGGCAAAATCATGTTTGCAAGTCGCGCCCTGCCCGGCACGTCAAATCAAAACAAGCTGCGTGAGATGTAGATCACGTCCCCGTCCTGGATATATTCTGGTTGTGTAGGCTTGCCGCGAATACTCGGGCGAAGATTAATCGTCTCCGTACGTTGCACTCCGTCGATTATGCGAGTGAGATGGACACTGCTGAGGCTTCCATAGTCACTGACTCCGCCCGCTTGCATAATCGCCTGATACACTGTCGTTGGGCGATCGAACGTGATTGAGCCCGGTCTATTCGCAAATCCTGACACAATCACCGTTGCCACACCGTTCTCCAATGTCACCAGCACTTCGGGGTTATCAAGGTACTCGTCGTAGCGGCGGACGAGCTCTCTTTGAAGATCGATAACCCGCCTGCCGGCGGCCGTCACTTCACCAAGGAACGGCAGAGTTATCTTTCCGTCCCTGCGAATTTTCTGTGTTTGATCCAAATCGGTTTCCTCGGCAAACGAAAGCTTGAGCACATCTCC
The DNA here is from genome assembly GCA_035472675.1 of Candidatus Dormiibacterota bacterium. Lineage (GTDB taxonomy): Bacteria > Verrucomicrobiota > Verrucomicrobiia > Chthoniobacterales > UBA10450 > Udaeobacter. The sequence continues at coordinate 2,310 of DATIOX010000174.1, read as the reverse complement.
GGGAGAGAGCCTCACCGGTGTGTGGGGACCGGGCGGATTTGGCAAAGGGGGTAGCGGGGCCTGGCAACTGCCCAACATGAGCATAGCCAAAATCAGGAAAGCGCAAAGGAGAGATGGCGACCTCAATTCGCGTCGGCGACGAGTTGTATCTGTGCCGGGCAATTCTCGATCGTCATACATCTGTCTTCTGGTCTGCATCATGTGATCTTTTCTACTCTAAAAAAATCCTGATGCGCAAGATAAATACGCCGAGATCAATTTTTCGGAAGCGACGATCGGCGTTTACCCTGCCGTTCAAGGCGCGGTCAGACTCCAGCCAATGGGAATAGTTGGACCGAGCGCACCGCCGACGTAAACGTTATTAATGAGATACCAGATTGCTGTTTGACGCGTGCCGGCGTTGTAAAGCACATAATCCGGGTGGCCGTCGCCGTTAAAGTCGCCCGTGGCTACCAATGCCCAGTTGCTGAGAATGGTCGGCCCCCAGGCGGCACCAATAACCGTTCGTCCGGATAAATACACGATAGCTGTGTAGCCTGTACTGGGATGGAACAAGACATAATCCGGGTGGCCGTCACCATTAAAATCCGCTACACCCACCAGTCTCCAGCCGTTGGGAAGGGTCGGCCCAAAACCACCGCCGATGTAGACGTTATTATTCAGATACCAAATCGCTGTTTGACGCGTGCTACTGTTGTAAAGCACATAATCCGGTCTGCTATCGCCGTTACAATCGGCGGTCCCCACTAATTCCCATCCATTGGGAAGGGTCGGCCCGTAAGCACCTGCGATAAATGTCGGCCCGGACAAATACCAAAGTGCCGTTTGATTCGTATTGGGAGCGAACAGCGCATAATCTGAATGGCTGTCGCCGTTGAAATCCGCGAGCCCCCTTAGAGCCCAACCAGCTGTAATGCTTGGACCCAGAGCGCCGCCAATAAAAACGTTGTTGTTTAAATACCAGATCGCTGTTTGACGCGTATTGACGTTCTGAAGCACATAGTCCGGATGGCCGTCGCCGTTAAAGTCCCTTACGACAGCTCTAGAAGCTCCAGTTACTAATGGATGGGGGTAAGTGTATTCCGAATATCCCGGCATCGCCGTGTTGTTAAAGTAATTGACGCCCTGCTTAATGTTCGATGTCTCAGCAGAGAAAGTGTTAAACGGCTGTCCGTCAGTCGTATTGTTCCAGATGTAGCAAGGCTCAACCACCTGATTCCAGTTCGGCGGCGGCGTGGGGTTGTCGCCACTAAGTAGCGTGCTTTGTCCAACGCCCGCTTGGTCGATTGATTGATTTACCTTGTTGATTTTGAACGTGTCTCCTGCCGCGAATGACAGATTGCTATTGAATCCGGAACTAAAGTTGATGGTGTTCGCAGTATTGCTGTCGATGTAAGCGAATCCGCCAGAGCCAGAAGTTTTCTTAATCGTGTAGCCTGCCCATTGATTAACCGTCCACGGACTACCTGAAACGGTAACAGTGAGGTTGCCTGCGCTTGCCGCTGTGCCTGAATAGAACGGATTACCGGGATTGTTCTTGTCCCATCCATTCGTTCCGTCCGCGCCGCCCCACTGGAAAAACGATGCTACCATTCTGAACGCGCTAAGTGTTGCTAATGTGCTCGCGCCGCCACAGTTCCTGATGGTGTTGTCGTGGAACAACTCGCCGCCGCCCCTGTCGCCGGACACATAGCGATTAACGTGATTACAGTCGATCTGATTGTTGTAAATCTCCATCGCGCGGCTGCTGCGCCCGCGCCCCGGCGACTCAGTGCCGTGATTCCCGATTACGAAGTTGTTGATGACGTTGTGCCGAACAACGAATCGTGCGCCGTTGAAACCGTCTGTGAGTGTTCCCTGGTTTGTCGTTCGAGTGCAAGTGAATGTGTTGTCCTCGATAAACAAGAACTGTGATGATCCGTAGTTCGCTGGCGCGGCCCAACTGCCATCCCCGTACTCTGCCCCGTTCCACACGCTTCCGTATGGATACATCCATTCGTAAACATGATTCCCGATCGTAACGATGTTGTGATCTACGACGCCGATGACTGTATTCAGCACGAAGTAGCCGTTTAGATCAGTCCATTTGCAGTGGTCGAATCTGAACAGGCTCCCGTTCGTGTTGCTCCCCTCAATATGAATGATGCCGCCCGGTGCCGCAGCGGTTGGCGTCCTGCCGCCGTCTTGGAACTCTATCCCTGTGATTCTGGTCTGTTGCGAGGCGACAAGCGAGCCAGCGATCAGCTTAACGTTGCTGGCATGGTCCTTAATGATGGTCGCGCCTATTCCTGCGCCTTGCAGCGTGATCGC
>DATIOX010000173.1:0-27135 GCA_035472675.1 Candidatus Dormiibacterota bacterium | reverse complement strand
GGACGCGTTCATGAAATGCAATTGTATGCGAAGCCACTCAAGCAGGCTGCCGAATGGGTCGAAGGATATCGAAAGTTCTGGGAAGGATCGCTCGATCGCCTGGCCGAGTATTTGGAGAAAACAAACAAAATTCCGGAAAGGACAACGAAGACGAAGACAAAACAAGAAAGACAACAAATATGAGTGCGAAAACTGAATTAACGGATGCGGTTGTGGTCGAGCGCACGCTCAATGCGCCGACTGCGCGAGTGTGGCAGGCGTTGACCGATGTCGATCAAATGCGGGCCTGGTATTTCGATTTGAAAGAATTCAAACCCGAGCCCGGTTTCGAATTTGAATTTATCGTCGAACACGAAGGCGTGAAGTATCACCACTTATGCAAAGTGACCGAAGCGATTCCGCAAAAGAAGATCGCTTACGCATGGCGCTACAAAGGCGAGCCGGGCGAGTCGTTAGTCACCTTTGAATTATTCCCCGACGGAAACCAAACAAAATTTCGGCTGACCCACAAAGGTCTGGAGACTTTTCCGAAAACTGCGGCGTATGCGCGGAAGAATTTCGAGATGGGTTGGACCAGCATCGCCACGGAGTTGCAGCAATTCCTCGAGGGCAAACGAAAATCATGACCACGCCAAGATCCGCTCGGCTGACGCATCGGCCAATTAGGAACTGAGCTTCATCTTTCCCACGCTAGGACCATCTGCAGCGAATCGCTGGACTGCTTGCTGCAATGCTCGGATGGCCGCGCGGCGCCGTTCACATCGTTCGGTTCCTTTAATCGAACGCGATCGTGCGCTTGAACTACGCAGCACGCCGGCCAGGGCCTGCGCCGGATCGTCGAAAAGCGCCTCCCGCGCAGGCCCCCGATGCTCAACTCAGCGCGCCGGCATTGCACCTGCCCACGCCGAGGGCGACAGGTCGAGTGGAGTGACCGGCGACCGGGAATCGTTCGCCTTCATTACCGGGCCCGCCGGAGTTGTCGGTGGCGTGCCTCTGACGCGAGCTATGATTCCGTGGGCAATGCCGGAAGCATCGACGAAACGACCAGTGATAAATCCCTGCGAACTAATTCCGTTAAGCGATGTAAAGGCTGACCCGGGAAAATCGAAAGTGAAGAAACTGTCTGGCGGGACAAAGAAGAGTCCATGAGTCACGCCTGCGGCGTCCGCATATCTGCCCACCACCCAGTTCCTATTGTTAAGTCCAAACAGGACTGTCCCGACGGAGCCCGAAGGATCGATCGGGAAGTGCAGCGCCCCATTGGCATCCCGGTACTGGCCGTGAAGGATTCCAGAGGCGTCTACAAAGTATCCCACCGTCAACTTTTTTGAATTATTGATCTCGTAAGCAAGGGTCGCGGCAGCACCCGGAACGCTATACGACGTTATGGTCCCGCCACGGTCGATGAACGCCTCGAAGACCCCGTTGCCGGGATCAAACGTGCCGGTAAGGTCGCCGGGCTCGTTTATACTAAGCAGGTTGGTCTGGAGCGCGCCGGGAACATCGTATTCTGTGAAGGTGCCACCCGACAGTAAAAACGAGTGAACGGTACCATCGCTGATGACGTAGTCGCCGACCACTGTGCGTGGGTTATTAATGCCGCGCCCTTCGGTAAAACCGACGGTATCGTTAGGGTCAACGATCGGGTCGCTAAAGGTACCATTGCTGAACCGGACAAAACCGCGCACCACCCCGTTCGAATCGATGAACTCGCCAACGATGTCGCCTCTTTCGTTAATCTTTTGCGGCGAGGTGGTCACAATTCCGGTCCCGGGATAATCAAAAGTCGTGATCACTTCGATAGAGCCTGAGTTCGCTGCTTTCTGAGCGAACGCCCCCATCAATGGGAACACGAACAGAACTGCCAGAATGCTGTGAAATATTTGTTTTGGTTTCATGATGCTAATTGCCTCCTTAATTGAATCGTCCATGGTTAAAACGTGGATGTAGCAAAAACGCTAGATCCAGTTAGCGAATTTCGATATGGCCAGTTTGCGTCTTATCTGGTTTCGTTGGGCCCGTTTTTGGGTTGCCGGCACATCGAAATGAGTAGAGCCGAGAGTGCCAGTGAACGGAAAAGAACCGCGCTCCGCTGAATTTTCCACGGTCGTTTCTACGGTCGGACAAATTTTTGGTGCAAAACTGCGCGATTCTGCGCAACACAGCGCGAACGCCTAATGGCCGAATTACCTAGCGTCGGCAATGCTGTGCAAAGCAGTGAAACGATGCGCAATTCGTTAGGCTTGAATTAGAAATCAACCGCTCTGAACCAACTGAGCTAAGCCGGCGTTTCCCTCGTAGAGCAGGCTGAAATAAGGCCTCCACAAGAGCACTTTGCCAATTCACCGTAGGCGAGGACCTGCTCGAAGGAACAGTCTCGCGGACGACTGACCAACTCCGCGTCGCTCTGCGACTTGTCGATCCCTCGAGCTTCCTTACCTCAAGAGACCCCGAGAAAAACTCAAAGTTTCTAAAATGTCGGCGTGCGAAGGCTTGAGAAAGAAGTAGCCGATGAATCAACGACCGAAGTCCCGTTAGGTGATATATATGAGAGCGCTACTTTCCTTCATCGTTGGCACCACATCGTTCGGATCATCGCTCTTGGCAGGCGTCGCGGGAGCGGCCGAACCATTCAACCGCGGCTCGCAAGTTGACGATCCCATTCACACTCCGGCTGAACTGGTCGAATCGATGCGTAGTGCGTTCGGGTACAATCATTGTCGACCTGTGCATGCCAAGGGGATTATTTTCGAAGGCGAGTTTAACCCGGATAGCCATGCCAGAAAAATTACCAAGGCCCCTCATCTCCAAGGGCCAAGCAGTAAGGTCACCGTGCGTTTCTCCGATTTTAGCGGTGTTCCCACTATTCCAGACAATGACCCCATGGCCAGTCCAAGAGGTATGGCAATCCGATTCGAATTGCCTGGCGGCACGAGCACCGATCTGGTAGCTCACAGTTTCAACGGTTTTCCCGTCTCTAACCCGGATGACCTACGCGAGTTAATGCTCGCGATTGCTGCCAGCGGACCCTGCGCGGCCCCTCCGACTGCTCTCGATAGGTTCTTGGAATTCCATCAGACGGCAAGAGCATTTCTTGCCGCGCAGAAGACTCCGGCCAGCTTTGCCACCATCTCTTATTACGAAGTTGATTCGTTCAAGTTCATCAATGCCAAAGGCAAAGGTCATTATGTGCGTTATCAGCTCGTACCCGAGGCAGGCGAACAGTTACTCACGGATGAGGAACGAGAGAAACAGAGCGCAAACTACCTGATGGATGAGATTAAGGCCCGAGTGGCAGCCGCTCCCATTGGTTTCGCGCTATTTGCTCAAGTCGCTGAGCGCGGTGACCGCATCAATGATCCTTCAATCGCGTGGCCGGACAATCGGAAACGAGTTTTTCTTGGCAGGCTCGAAATCAAGAAGCTAACAGCAAACACAGCCGAAGAGGACAGAGCGCTCGTCTTCAACCCAAGCAATGTACCGATGGGAATCGAGACTGCCGACATCATGTCCATTTTTTATTCGAAGGCATTCCGACTATCAGCGGAAGAAGAACGAGATGTCGCCCCTGTTGCGGGAAACTGAGGGACTAACGAAAAGCCAAGCCGCCTGAAAATTAACGAAATTGTCACATGACTAATGGTACGAGAAGCCGTTGTTTTCTGTTCACCGTTTGCACGGTGGCAACGAAGGGAGTCTTGGATGACGGGTGATGTCGCGGAGCGAGCGCGCAAGATCAGCGGGACTACGCCCTGTGGTCCATCAGTGAAATATCGGAACATCAATTCCTCAAGAACGGCAACGAAGACTCCGTTGCACCGAATGTAGGTGAGTAAATCGATGGACCAAGTACTTCAAATCGTTTACCTGGCCAGACACGGAGAAACAGCCTGGACTCTCTCGGGTCAACACACGGGACTTACGGACTTGCCGCTCACGGAACGTGGCGAACGCAATGCGCGCCGCCTCGAGGAACGACTACGTGTATTGAGTTTTACCAAAGTAGTTACGAGCCCTTTGCAACGTGCGAAGCGCACCTGTGAGCTGGCTGGCTTTGGAGATGTGGCTGAAATCGACCGGGATTTGGTCGAATGGAACTATGGCGATTACGAAGGGCGCCGTACTGTCGAGATCCGGGCGGAGCGTCCCGACTGGGAACTATTCCGCGACGGTTGCCCAGGAGGGGAATCGCCAACCGAAGCCGCGGCGCGGGCCGATCGCGTGGTGAGCCGCGTTCGCGCGGTGCCCGGAGATGCGCTACTTTTTTCCAGCGGGCATTTCATTCGGGTACTGGCGACGCGCTGGATTGGGCTTGGAGTGACGCTCAACGCCAAGCGGTTCATGCTCAGCACAGCAAGCCTGAGTGCGGTGGGCTATGAGAACGAGCTGTCCCGGCCGGTGATCCGATTGTGGAATGACACACATCATGTTGGCGACTAAGTCACATAGAGACAGCTATCGCGGAACGCTGATACCAGAAACAAAAACTAAGATTCTGGTTTGTAATGCTGGCTCCAGCAGCCTCAAATTCAGCCTCTTCGATGCAGAAGATGAGGTGTTACTGGCCGACGGGAGCGTCGATTGGCTCACAAAACCCGCTCGACTAGTTTTTCGCGGAGCGAACCAGCCGGAAATCCGCGAGGAGTTGAAGCTGGAAAAACACGCTGATGCCGTCGCTCGAATCCTCGATAATTTGCAAGCTGGCGCATCGGCGGCTCTGCAAGGTCCCGAAGACCTCCGAGCTGTAGGACATCGCGTTGTCCATGGCGGCGACCGTTACACCTCTGCCGTGCGGATCAGTCCGGAAGTTAAGCGGACAATCAAAGAACTGACAGAGCTGGCCCCGCTCCACAACCCACCCAGCCTGGACGGCATTAACGCCATCGAGCAAATCCTGCCAAAGGTTCCACAGATAGCAGCATTCGACACTGCCTTTCATGCAACGTTGTCTGAGGCTGCCCGAACCTATCCGCTGCCGCGAAAGTGGACACGCGAATGGGGCATCCGCCGTTACGGTTTCCACGGACTGAGTCATTCTTACTGCAGCACCGAGGCGTCGAAGATAATCGGTCGGCGAGATTTGCGGCTTGTTATTGCACATCTGGGCAACGGCGCCTCGGTCTCGGCGGTCCGTGACGGCGTGTGTGTTGATACTTCGATGGGCTTTACGCCATTGGAGGGGCTGATGATGGCGACGCGCAGCGGCACGGTCGACCCGGGCTTACTCATCTACCTTTTACGGCACAAGGGCCTGGACGCAGAAGAGCTCGACAGTGTTTTGAATTCCGAATCCGGTTTGCTCGGTGTCTCCGGCATATCTTCCGACCTCCGCCAAATTCTATCGGAACTTCCGCACAATTCGGACGCGAGACTCGCCGTTGACGTTTATATCCATCGCGTTGTGAAAACAATCGGAGCCATGGCGGCTACCTTGGGCGGGATCGATGCTTTAGTCTTTACTGCGGGTGTAGGCGAAGGTTCGCCGGAAATCCGCAAACGGGTTTGCGAAAAGCTTAAGTATTTAGGCCTGGAGCTCGACCCAGCCACTAACGAAACTTGCAAGCCAGACGCTGACATCGCCACGCCAGCCTCGAAGGCGCGTATCCTCGTGATCGCGACGCGCGAGGATTTGACGATCATGCGCGAGACGCGGCGGTTAGTCGCTTCACCAATGACCCAGCACTCTCAAGCCAACAGTGCCAGACCTTTGATAGATAGATGAAAAGAGACAGAAAGAACCTCAGCCTCAACACGGCAAAGCGGGCGTCGTCGCCCGCTAAAGCAGCATTAAAAAGGAGCAATAGAATGATCGCAGCCAATACTAAGATTAAGAACGAAGCTCGCAAAACAGCGCGCTCCACTCACCGCACCTCTAGATCGACAGTCAAAAGTGTCCCGCGCGGTCCCACCAAGAAGGTCAGCGATCGCCAAGCAATCTCCAGGCACACTACCGCTGGCTCGAGGGTCAAGGGCAGGCCGCTTAGCCCGGATGAGTTAGACAAGATCGATGCCTACTGGCGAGCCGCAAACTATTTGTCGGTAGGTCAAATCTATCTCTACGACAATCCACTGCTGAAGAAGCCGCTGGCCAAAGAGCACATCAAGCCGCGACTTTTGGGGCACTGGGGAACCACGCCCGGCTTGAACTTCATCTACGTTCACCTGAATCGGCTAATCAAGCAGCATGACCTTGACATGATCTATATCACCGGCCCCGGACATGGCGGGCCGGGCCTGGTTGCGAACGCGTACCTCGAGGGTACCTACAGCGAGGTATACCCGAACGTCTCCACGGACGAGGAGGGCATGAAGCGCCTCTTCACGCAGTTTTCATTTCCGGGCGGCATTCCGAGCCACGTGGCCCCGGAAACGCCAGGCTCGATACACGAGGGCGGGGAACTCGGGTATGCTGTGTCGCACGCCTACGGCGCCGCCTTTGACAACCCTAACCTGATCGTCGCCTGCGTCGTCGGCGACGGCGAGGCCGAAACCGGTCCCCTCGCCACAAGCTGGCATTCTAATAAGTTCCTGAACCCGGTGACCGATGGCGTGGTCCTACCTATCCTACATCTGAACGGCTACAAGATCGCCAACCCCTGCGTCTTAGCGAGGATTAGCCATGAGGAGCTAGACAACCTCTTCCGCGGTTATGGTTACACGCCGCACTTCGTGGAGGGAAGCGAGCCTGAGAAAATGCACCAGTTGATGGCCACCACGCTCGACACCGTTATCGGCGAGATTCAGCGCATCAAAGCTGACGCGCGGCGGAACGGCTTCAACGGCCGGCCTCGCTGGCCGATGATCGTGCTCCGCTCGCCCAAGGGCTGGACGTGCCCGAAGGAGATCGACGGCAAGCGCACAGAGGACTACTGGCGTTCTCACCAAGTGCCGATGGGCGAGATGCACGCGAAGCCCTCCCACGTGCGCGTACTGGAGAAGTGGATGAAGAGCTACAAGCCGGAAAAACTGTTCGACGACCAAGGCAAGCTCATTCCAGAGCTGGCCGATCTTTCACCGCGAGGCATGCGTCGGATGAGCGCCAACCCGCACACCAACGGCGGCTTGCTCCTCCGGGATCTCCGTCTCCCCGATTTCCGCGACTACGCGATCAAGGTGCCATCACCGGGCGCTGTCACCGTCGAGTCAACCCGGGTGATGGGGCGATTTCTCCGCGACGTGATGAAGCTCAACATGGAAAGCCGCAACTTCCGTCTCTTCAGCCCAGACGAGAACAACTCGAACCGATGGCAGGACGTGCTCGAAGTCACGAACCGCGCCTGGGATGCAGAGACCTATTCTTGGGATGACCACCTTGCCCCGACTGGTCGAGTGATGGAGATGTTGAGCGAACATCAGTGTCAGGGATGGCTTGAGGGCTATCTCCTGACTGGCCGACACGGTTTCTTCTCCTGTTACGAGGCATTCATCCACATCATCGACTCGATGTTCAATCAACACGCCAAGTGGCTGAAGGTGTGCAACGAAATCCCCTGGCGTCGTCCCGTTGCTTCGCTTAACTACCTCCTATCGTCACACGTCTGGAGGCAAGACCACAACGGCTTCAGCCATCAGGACCCCGGCTTCATTGACCACGTCGTCAACAAGAAGGCAGAGGTGGTTCGTGTTTACCTGCCGCCAGACGCCAACTGTCTGCTCTCAGTCACGGACCATTGCTTGCGCAGCCGAAATTATATTAATGTCGTCGTCGCCGGCAAACAACCGGCCCCGCAGTGGTTGACGATGGACGAGGCGATCAAGCACTGTACTGCCGGGCTTGGAATCTGGGAGTGGGCCAGCAACGACCGTGGCCAGGAGCCCGACGTTGTGATGGTTTGCTGCGGAGATGTGCCGACACTCGAGACTTTGGCTGCCGTCGACCTCCTGCGCCGTTACGCGCCCGACCTGAAGATGCGTGTCATCAACGTCGTAAATCTCATGAAGCTGCAACCCCAGACTGAGCATCCGCATGGCCTTTCGGACCACGATTTCGACGCGCTGTTCACAACAGACAAGCCGATCGTCTTCGCCTTCCACGGCTACCCGTGGCTCATCCACCGGCTAACATACCGGCGAGCGGGCCACCCGAACCTTCACGTGCGCGGCTACAAGGAAGAGGGTACCACAAGCACGCCTTTCGACATGTGCGTGCTGAATGATCTTGATCGCTTCCACTTGGTGAGCGACGTGATTGACCGCGTGCCGAAGCTCGGAGCGCGAGCCGCATACGCCAAGCAGGCGATAGGCGACAAGCTCATCGAGCACAAGGAGTTCATCGCCCGGTACGGCGACGATATGCCCGAGATCACCGACTGGAAATGGGGAGGACATGCCAAGGCGGCTAGAGGTGCCCGTTCAACAGAAGCGGACAACGTCTGAGCGGTTAGCACAGCAGCCGGACACACACACACGCACACACATATATATACGTGAGATAGCCCAGAGCGGGAGGCCCGGGCGAATGAAGAGAATAGAACCAACAGCGAAAAACTTAAATTGAGAAAGGAATGACTTTGGTAGAAACACAAAAAGAAGGCAGGCTCGTTTCCGCAAGACCAACAGGATCCAACGAGCTATCGAAACTCATTGAACGGTACGGTTGCGGACCGGTTCAGTTCACAGGAACGAACGATGCGCTTTATGAGCGCCACCTCGTCTTTGATAATGTCATGGATGCTGCTGCGATCGGTGACCGCGAACGTTTTGAAGCCGTCGCGCGCTCCGTGCGTGATGTCCTCTCACAACGATGGATTCGAACAGAGGAAACCTATGATCGCAAGGATCCCAAGCGTGTTTACTACCTTTCGATGGAATTCCTCATCGGTCGTTCGCTAGCTAACAACGTTACGAACCTTCTTCTTGATGACATTATCAAAAAGGACGTTCAGGAGAAAAAGATCAACTGGTATGAGTTACTGGAGCAGGAGCCCGACGCAGGCTTGGGCAACGGAGGGCTGGGGCGCCTGGCAGCATGTTTTCTCGATTCGATGGCTACGATGGAAATTCCGGCCATGGGTTATGGCCTCCGCTATCAATACGGTATGTTCAAGCAAACCATCCAGGACGGCTGGCAACACGAAGTTCCAGACAACTGGTTACGTCGTCCTGACCCTTGGGAGGTCAGTCGTCAAAATGAGACAGTAGAGGTGCCACTCAACTGCTCGTTCAAGCTAAGTGGCGGAAGTTTACGCGCTGTCATCGGCCAGCCATCCAGTCTGATCGGTGTCCCGTTCGATCGGCCCGTGGTGGGTTATGGTGGCAAGACTATCAATACCCTTCGGCTCTGGGAAGCAGCGGCATCCGATTATTTTAATTTTCAAGAATTCAGCAGCGGTGATTTCGTGGGAGCGCTAGCCGAAACACTCCAGGCCGAATCGCTGACTCGTGTGCTATACCCGGACGACCACACGGCCAAGGGACAAGGACTGCGCTTTGTGCAGGAATATTTTCTCGTCGCCAGTTCACTGGCTGACCTTGTCCGTCGCTTCCGCAAGACCAACACAGACTGGCGCGGACTACCCGACAAAGTCGCTATTCAGCTCAATGATACGCACCCGACGATGGCGGTGCCGGAGTTGATGCGGATTTTGCTTGATGAAGGACATCTTGGTTGGGACCAAGCCTGGGACCTTACCCAAAGGACTTTGGCATATACTAATCACACGCTGCTACCGGAAGCTCTCGAGAAATGGCCAGTCATCTGGTTTGAGCGGATGCTGCCTCGTCATTTGGAGATTATTTACGAAATAAATCGCCGCCTCATTGACGACGTCCGAAGACGCTTTCCCAAGGATGAGGGACGTGTTCAGCGCGTAAGCCTTGTAGAAGAGGGTGCTGAGCGCAAAATTCGCATGGCCAATCTTGCAATCGTCGGCTCACATAGCACGAACGGTGTCGCGGCAATTCATTCCCAGTTGCTGCGGACAATGACAGTCAAGGACCTGGCTGAAATGTTTCCGCAGCGTTTCAGCAACAAAACTAATGGGGTGACACCCCGCCGCTGGCTTCTGATGTCAAATCCTGCGCTATCGCAAACAATTACCGACGCGATCGGTGAGGGCTGGGTCACCGATCTCAGTCAGTTGAAAAAGCTCAAACCACTGGCCGGCGACCAGGCGTTACGTCAGACTTTTCTAAAGGCTAAACGCCAGGCGAAGCTACACTTTATCGACTGGCTCACGCGGACTACTGGTGAGACCGTAGATGCAGACAGTATCTTCGATTGTCAGATCAAACGCATACATGAATACAAACGGCAACTGCTGAACGCGCTTCGGATCGTAGTGCTTTATAATCGGCTGCGTAAGAACCCGAATTCTGAGGTAACGCCGCGAACTTTCTTCTTCGCTGGCAAGGCGGCACCCGCTTATCAACTGGCCAAGGTAATCATCAAGTTTATCAACAACCTCGCCAGTATTATCGACGCGGATCCGATCGTCCGGGGACGGCTGAAGGTTCTATTCCTGCCTGACTACTGTGTTTCGATGGCAGAGCGGCTGATTCCTGCTGCTGATGTTTCCAATCAGATTTCGACAGCCGGTTACGAAGCCAGTGGCACCAGTAACATGAAGTTCATGATGAACGGGGCGTTGACCATCGGCACGCGCGATGGCGCGACCATCGAGATGGCGGAAGAAGCAGGCGAAGAAAATTTCTTCCTTTTCGGCCTGACGGCTAAACAGGTAGCGGACAGCCGTAGCTGGTACAAGCCCCAGTGGCACTATGACAATGATCCCGAGACCCATGCCACTTTGGACCTCATCTTCTCCGACCGTTTCAGCCGTAATGAGCCGGGCGTCTTTGCTCCACTGCGGGATGCGCTTCTAACCCACGGCGATTACTACATGCATCTGGCGGACCTCAAGCCCTACTTGGAGGCAGACCAGAGACTATGTGACCTCTATGCCGATCCGGCGTTATGGACTAGCAAGGCGATCTTAAATGTGGCGGGCTCAGGAAAATTCTCCAGCGACCGAACGATTGCCGAATATGCAGCCGACATCTGGGATGCGAAAGCATGCCCCGTCTCCTAGTAGCTACTGGTAAGAAGGAGGATTAAGACTCATGCCAATTTCCCCACTTGCGGGCAAGCCGGCTCCAAAAGAGTTGCTGGTCGATCCCAACCAGCTTGAACACGAATATTATGAGCGCCGCCCCGACTTAGGAAATCCGAACGAAATGGTAAGCTTCGGCACCAGCGGACATCGAGGCTCGCCTCTACAGGGATCATTCACAGAAGCGCATATTCTGGCTATCACACAGGCCATTTGCGATTACCGGCGCAGTCAGGGCTATGATGGCCCACTGTACATGGGTAAGGACACGCATGCCGTGTCTGCGCCGGCTCAGCGCACCGCACTAGAGGTGCTGGCAGCCAATAGAGTGGAGACTATCATCCAGCGAGACGACGGCTTCACGCCGACGCCGGTAATCTCGCGAGCCATTCTCGTTTATAACCGGAATCGTAAAGAGCACCTCGCAGATGGTATTGTCATCACTCCTTCGCACAATCCGCCGTCGGACGGAGGCTTTAAGTACAACCCACCAAATGGCGGCCCGGCTGACACCGATGTAACAAACTGGGTCGAGCGCCGCGCCAATGAATTGTTACGCGATGGGGCTAGTATAAAACGCGTGCCATTTCCTGCGGCGATCAAGGCTGACACAATACACCAGGAAGATTTTGTGGTGCCTTATGTCGAGGATTTGAAAAATGTCATCGAGATGGACGCGATCCGCAGTGCTGGCCTAAAGCTGGGTGTAGACCCGCTTGGCGGTGCGGCGGAGCCTTATTGGGAGCCAATCGACTCCATCTATCACTTGGACATCGACGTCGCGAACTCAACAATCGATCCTACTTTCTCGTTCATGACTGTCGACCACGATGGCCAAATACGCATGGACCCATCGAGTCCGTATGCAATGGCGCGCCTGGTGAACCTTAAGAATCAGTATGACGTCGCTTTCGCCAACGACCCAGACTCCGACCGGCACGGCATTGTTACACCTTCTTCCGGGTTGATGAATCCAAATCACTACCTAGCTGTGGCCATACGCTATCTGGTGACCCATCGCCGTAACTGGCCGGCTCACGTCGCCGTCGGCAAGACTTTGGTTAGTAGCAGCATGATTGATCGTGTGGTGCACCAGCTCGGGCGCTCGCTTTGCGAAGTACCGGTGGGCTTCAAGTGGTTCGTGCCAGGGTTGTTCGACGGCGCGCTCTGTTTTGGCGGAGAGGAAAGCGCGGGCGCAAGCTTCCTCAGGAAGGACGGCACCGTTTGGACAACCGACAAAGACGGTCCAATCATGGACCTATTGGCCGCGGAGATCACCGCGCGCACGGGCAAGGACCCGGGCGAGCTATATCAAGAACTAACAACTGAGTTTGGTACGCCATTTTACACCCGCATTGATGCGCCAGCGACGCCAGATCAGAAGGCGCGGCTCCAAAAGCTGTCGCCTGATGCGATTGCAAATGACACGCTCGCCGGCGAGCCGATCATTGCGAAACTGACTTCAGCTCCAGGTAACGGCGCTCCGATCGGCGGTCTCAAGGTCGTGACCGACAGCGGCTGGTTCGCGGCTCGACCTTCAGGCACAGAGAATATCTACAAGATTTATGCGGAGAGCTTTAAAGATCAAAGTCATCTGGCGGCAATCGTGCAGGAAGCAGAGGAAATTGTGAGCGATGCGCTACGATCGCCTGATTCAGCGCTTCAGGAACAGGAGGTGTGCTGATGAGGGACGACAGCCGTCCGAATCTTCCTCCATTTCCATCGTTCTGCCGTGCCTCTGGCTTGCTTTTGCATGTTACTTCGTTGCCCTCGCTCTACGGTATAGTGACGTGGGGACCAGCTACGATCGCTTCGATCGATGAACCATTAGGTGGGCGAGGTAGACTCAATGCGTAAAACACAAATATCGGCTAGAACGGCATGAAAGGAAATTAAGGATGAACCCAACAGCAAAATCAGTCACCGAGCATGCTGCATGGAATGCTTTGCTCGCTCATTATCAGAATGTCCGAGAGCTGCATCTTCGGAGACTCTTTGCGGAGGATCCCACGCGAGGCGAGCGTATGACGATCGAGGCCACCGGTTTATACCTCGATTACTCGAAGAATCGCGTCACCAACGAAACTCTGAAGTTACTCGTGCAGCTAGCAGACGAGTCTAGACTGCGTGAGCGGATCGACGCCATGTTCCGGGGCGACAAAATCAACATCACGGAAAACCGCGCAGTGCTGCACGTGGCGCTGCGCGCGCCGAGAGGCGCATCGATCATCGTCGATGGTCAGAATGTCGTGCCACAAGTCCATGCCGTGCTCGACAAGATGGCAGACTTCTCCGAGCGCGTGCGGAGCGGCGGATGGAAGGGCTATACTGGCAAGCGCATTCGCAACGTTATCAACGTCGGTATCGGTGGCTCCGATCTCGGGCCGGTGATGGCCTATGAAGCATTGAAGCATTATAGCGAGAGAGCCATGACGTTTCGGTTCGTTTCCAACGTAGACGGTACCGACTTTGCTGAGGCCGTTCGGGACCTCGAACCAGCAGAAACGCTTTTCATCATTTCCTCAAAAACTTTCACGACCCTGGAGACAATGACGAACGCGCGCACGGCCCGCGATTGGTTACTTGCAGGTCTCGGAGGCGATGAAAAGGCGGTCGCCAAGCATTTTGTTGCGGTGTCGACCAATGCTTCGGAAGTGGCGAAGTTCGGCATTGATACCGCCAACATGTTCGAGTTTTGGGATTGGGTCGGCGGGCGCTACTCGATGGATTCGGCGATCGGCCTTTCAACAATAATTGCGATCGGGCCAAATAACTTTCGTGCGATGTTGGACGGCTTCCACCAAATGGACGAGCACTTCCGCACAGCCCCCTTTGAGCGCAACCTGCCGGTCCTCTTGGGGCTACTGGCTGTCTGGTATAACGACTTCTTTGGCGCCGCGACCGTAGCGGTCCTGCCGTACGAGCAATACCTGAAGCGATTCCCGGCTTATCTCCAACAGCTGACAATGGAGAGCAATGGCAAACATGTTACACTCGACGGTACGAAGGTGCCCTGTGATACTAGCCCTGTTTACTGGGGTGAGCCGGGAACCAACGGCCAGCATTCCTTTTACCAATTGATCCATCAGGGAACGCGACTCATTCCTTGCGATTTCATAGCGTTCTACCAGACGCTCAATCCACTCGGTCGTCACCATGACATTCTCCTGGCAAACATGTTTGCGCAAGCCGAGGCCCTGGCCTTCGGCAAGACAGAGGAACAAGTCAAGGCCGAGGGCACAGCGGGCTGGCTTGTGCCCCATCGAGTGTTCGAGGGTAACCGCCCATCGAACACAATTCTGGCCGAGCGACTCACCCCAGAAACTCTCGGCAAACTAGTCGCCCTCTACGAGCACAATGTGTTTACACAGGGGACAATCTGGAACATCGACTCATTTGACCAGTGGGGTGTCGAGCTGGGCAAGCAGTTGGCCCAGCGGATTATCCCGGAACTCGAGAGCAAGGAGAAACCTGCTCTTTCCCATGATAGCTCAACCAATAACCTGATTTACCAATATCGAAAATCCAAGACGGCCAATTGACGGAGGCATTATGAAATCGATCGACTTAAACAAAGAACAACTGGAGAAAATGCAGACACATCCGGGCTTCATAGCGGCGCTGGATCAAAGCGGTGGCAGCACGCCAAAGGCGCTGGCTCTTTACGGAATCAAGGAAGGAGCATGGTCTAGCGAGGATGAGATGTTTGCGATCGTGCACCAGATGCGCACCCGTATGATTACCAGCCCCAGCTTTACTGGAGAACGGAATATTGGCGCCATCCTGTTCGAGAACACCATGGACAGAGAGATCCATGCGCAACCTACGGCTGACTATCTTTGGAACGTCAAACGTGTGGTGCCCTTTCTGAAAGTCGACAAGGGTCTGAGTGCCGAGAAGGACGGAGTCCAACTGATGAAACCCATACCCGCTTTTGGCTCGCTGCTCGAGAAAGCTAAAGCGAAACGCATCTTCGGAACAAAGATGCGCTCATTCATCAAACAAGCCAGTGCATCAGGTATCAAGGACATCGTGAACCAGCAGTTCGAGTTGGCTGCGCAGATAATTGACGCCGGCCTGGTGCCGATTGTCGAACCGGAAGTTGACATTCACTGCCCGGAGAAGGCCAGGGCCGAAGAGTTACTTAGAGCAGCTATTCTTGAGAAACTCAACCAGCTACCAGCGGGCCAATTGGTTATGCTGAAGCTAACGTTACCTGAGCAAGACAACTTCTACGCCGATTTCGTTAAACATCCCAAGGTCTTGCGAGTGGTTGCGCTGTCAGGTGGCTATTCGCGAGAAGAAGCTAACAACCGCTTGCGCAGAAATCATGGCGTTGTCGCGAGCTTCTCGCGGGCTCTTGCAGAGGGGCTCTCAGCTGAACAATCCGATACTGAGTTCAATGCCATGCTGGATAAATCCATTCAGAGTATCTTTAAGGCATCTACGGTCAAGGCAGCCTAGGAGGACTCGATTATGAATAACAAAAGAACCATGCAACTGGGACTGATAGGAAAAATCCACCAATTGAGGAGCACAGCATGAGCGTTTCCCATTCGGACGCCTTTGTCTTCTTCGGCGCCACCGGGGATCTCGCCTACAAGAAAATCTTTCCATCGCTACAAGCGCTGATCAAACGGGGAAACCTGAACGTTCCGGTTATCGGGGTGGCCAAGGCAGGTTGGAGTCTCGATCAGCTTCGAGCGCGGGCACGAGACAGCGTCGAGAAACACGGCGGAGGGGTTGATCGGCCGGCTTGGGACAAGCTGTGCGGTCTGCTGCGTTATGTTGACGGCGACTACCAAGACCCGGCCACGTTTCAGGCCATCCGCAAGGAGCTAGGTTCGGCGGAGCGGCCTGCGCATTACCTCGCTATTCCGCCTGCGCTCTTCGGGCTCGTCGTTGAACAGCTAACCAAAGCATGCTGCACAAATGGTGCTCGTGTCATCGTAGAAAAACCCTTCGGTCAGGACCTGGTCTCGGCGCAAAAACTCAATCAGATTTTGCTCGGCACTTTCGATGAGGAGCATGTCTTCCGTATCGATCATTATTTGGGGAAACGAGCAGTGCGGAACATGGTCTTCCTACGCTTCGAGAATGCAATTCTGGAGTCGTTCTGGAACCGCAATCAGGTCGAGAGCGTACAGATAACCATGGCGGAGGACTTCGGAGTTCAAGGCCGGGGGGCGTTCTACGATCAAACCGGTACCATTCGCGACGTGGTTCAAAATCACCTGTTCCAGATCTTGGCAAACTTGGCGATGGAGCCACCGGTGAGAACCGACAGTGAAACGATCCGCGACGAAAAGGTTAAAGTCTTGAAAGCCGTTTCGTCTCTGGAGACAAAGAATGTTGTTCGCGGCCAGTTTCGTGGCTACCGGAATGAGAAAGGGGTGGCGCCGGATTCGAACGTCGAAACCTTCGTCGCTTTGCGGTTGAATGTGGATTCCTGGCGCTGGCAAGGCGTCCCGTTCTACATCCGGGCCGGGAAGTCGTTGCCAGTAACGTGCACCGAGATCGTCATCCGCTTGCGCGAGCCCCCCGTCGTCTTTCCGACCTGCTGGCGTGCACGGAATTATTTCCGATTCCGTGTCAGCCCTAACGTCACCGCTGCTTTTGGTGTGACAGTGATGGACCAGGAAGAGAAGATGCTGGGCGAACAAGTGGAGTTGCTGGCGAGCCACTATCCCGGTGCAGAAGAGACCGATGCCTACGAACGCGTGCTCGGCGACGCCATGGCAGGAGACCCTACCTTGTTTGCCCGGGAGGACTATGTGGAAGAGGCCTGGCGCATCGTCGATCCGGTATTGAAGGCCGACACTCCGGCTTACGAATACGGGCCCGCCACCTGGGGACCAAGTGAGGTCGACGAGAAAGTATCACCGCCGGGAGGGTGGGAAAACCCGATGGTGAACGCATGAATGGAATGACGGAATTTTTGGAACCCTGGTTTTCAATCCACCCAAGGAAAAAACATGCGCATTGGGATTGCCACCGATCACGGTGGGTTTGATTTAAAGGAAGAGCTCGTGAAAAAGCTCCAGAGAGCCGGACACGAGGTCGTCGATTTCGGAGCACATCGGCTTAGTAACGGCGATGACTATCCGGACTACATCCTACCGCTTGCACAAGGGGTCGCTTCTCAGGAGGTAGAGCGGGGAGTGGCCATTTGCGGGAGTGGCGTCGGCGCGTCGGTTTGCGCAAACAAAATTCGAGGCATCCGGGCTGCGTTAATTCACGACCATTTTTCCGCGAGGCAGGGTGTCGAGGACGATCATATGAACATTCTTTGTATGGGGGGTAGAACCGTAGGACCAGCCGTCGCTTGGGATCTCGTTCAGACGTTTCTCCAAGCCGAGTTTAGTCGAGCCCCACGACATCTGCGTCGCTTGAGCAAAGTAGCTTCTCTGGAGACTCAAAAGGAAAAGGAAAACCGGCGAGAGGAACTATGACAAACGAGGAGATGACTCAATTAGCGATCAATACAAGTCGTACGTTCTCGATGGCGGGCGCGGCGGCCTGACTTGCTGCGACACCAGTCACGCGCTCATCCCAGTGGCACAAGAAACCAAAGAAGGACGAAGTGCTCCGCTGGGAGCAAGTCTTTGTACTCATGGAGCAAATTTTAGCGTGTACTCAAAGCACGCAACAGCGATCGAACTCCTGCTCTTTGATTGTGTCGATGATGTTCGGCCGAAACGAGTGATCCGCATCGATCCCTCAACCGGTCGCACCTATCACTACTGGCATGTCTTCGTGCCGGGCGTGAAAGCGGGGCAGATCTACGGCTATCGAGTGGAGGGTGCGTTCGATCCTCCGCGTGGAACGCGTTTCGATGCTGCCAAAGTCCTCATCGACCCGTATGGACGAAGCGTGGTTGTTCCGAAGAACTACAGTCGCGATGCGGCCCGAAAGAAAGGCGACAATGCGGCGGTGGCGATTAAGAGCGTTCTAACGGACCCGCGTGCTTACAATTGGGAAGGAGACAGACCGCTCAATCGACCCTCGTCTCGGACTATCATATATGAACTGCATGTGCGGGGCTTCACCCGCCACCCGAGTTCGGGCGTGCCAGAACAGATCCGCGGAACCTTTGCCGGTGTCATAGAGAAGATTCCGTATCTGCAACAACTGGGCATCACCGCGGTCGAACTGCTGCCTGTGTTCCAGTTTGATTCTCAGGATTGTCCACCCGGGCGAATCAATTACTGGGGTTATGCACCGGTTTCATTCTTTGCACCGCACCAGGCTTACAGTTCGCGCCAGGACCCGCCGGGGCCACTGGATGAGTTTCGCAACTTGGTCAAGGCGCTACACCGGGCAGGCCTTGAGGTCATTCTGGACGTTGTGTTCAACCACACTGCCGAAGGCAGTCACGACGGACCGACCCTGAGTTTTCGCGGCTTCGACAACGAAACCTACTATATTCTCGAACAAGATCGCTCGCGCTATGCCAATTACAGCGGCACTGGAAACACGCTCAACGCGAATCATCCTATTGTTCGCCGAATGATCGTCGACAGTCTTCGCTATTGGGTCAAAGAGATGCATGTCGATGGCTTTCGATTCGACTTGGCGGCGATTCTTGAGCGCGGTGAGTCAGGACAATTGATCCCGAATCCGCCCGTGTTGTGGGACATTGAATCGGACCCAGAGCTTGCGGGAACCAAACTTATCGCAGAGGCGTGGGACGCGGCTGGGCTTTATGAGGTAGGCAGCTTTATCGGTGACAGTTGGAAGGAATGGAATGGACGCTTCCGGGATGACGTGCGTAGCTTTTTTCGTAGCGAAGAAGGATCAGTGACACGGTTTGCCGACCGTTTGATTGGTAGCCCGGCAATTTACAGTCATGAAGAACGTGAGGCTGAGCAGAGTGTTAATTTTGTAACGTGTCATGACGGCTTCACGCTTAACGACCTCGTGTCGCACAATTCCAAGCACAACGAAGCAAACGACGAGAACAACCGTGATGGCGCCAACGACAACCGGAGCTGGAACTGTGGCGTCGAAGGTCCCACTGAACATCCCGCGGTGGAGAAACTCAGAAATCGGCAAGTGAAGAACTTTTTGGCCGTCACCATGCTCTCTGTCGGCATGCCGATGATGCTGATGGGTGACGAAGCGCGACGCACACAAGGCGGGAACAACAATGCCTATTGCCAGGATAACGAAACCAGCTGGTTTGACTGGACGCTTCTCGCGAAGCATGAAGATGTTCATCGGTTTGTGACCTTGCTCAACGCACGGCGGCGTTTGCGAGAGTTTGAACCCGGAAACCAGCGCATCTGCCTGAATCAGCTCCTTCGCGGGGCAAACTGGGCATGGCACGGTGTAAAACTCGGACAGCCCGACTGGAGTGCAACGTCGCACAGCATCGCGTTGACAGTGGAAATTCGAAGGGAAAAGATGCTCGTCCACCTAATCTTAAACGCCTATTGGCAGCCGCTCGATTTCGAGCTGCCGCGATTGGATGGCGCAGGCGAAAATCCATGGCGCCGCTGGATTGACACAGCTCTCGACTCCCCGCACGACATCCTTGAGTGGGAGACCGCAGAGTCGGTTCCCGGCTATACCTATCGTGCCGAGTCGCGCTCGGTAGTTATGCTCTTTACGGAAGTTTGATATAACCCGATTTCCAAAGACATACCCTCTCACGCTCCGCTGCATTGTCGGCGCAAGGTTGTCGTGGCTGAGGGAAAGCGATCGATACCGGAGCCAAGGGGGCCCGCACAGCCTTACCAGGTTAGTTCTCGGATCGGTAAGCCGTGAAGAATTCCGCGCGCGCGAAGGGTGCGAATTATGACGCCTTAGACCATTCCCCGCGCGCGAGAAAAGCCAGGCCAGTATTCGATAAAGATTTTTCACGGTCGCTTCTACGGTTGGACAAATTTTTGCTGCAAAACTGCGCGATTCTGCGCAACACACTGCGAAAGCGGAATGACGAATTACCTAGCGGAAGCAACGGTATGCAAAGCAGTGAAACGATGCGCAATTCGCTAGGCTTGAATTACAAATCAGCTGCTCTACCAGCAGAGCTATGCCGGCGCCGCCGAATACGAAAGCCGTTTTTAGCGAGTTCATCAAGCGTTCCGTCGTAATAGAATTCTGTGCCCGTCAATTCCTGCATACCACTCTTTTGTCCACCACGGGATGCCGTGTTCATGTTCGGTCACGCGGTTTTGCGGGAAATTGTAGGTGCGAATCTCTCTTCGCGAGTGCATTGCCAATCGGGCCATGCATACTCGCCGAGCTTATTTATGGCAGTGATGTGTTCTGCAGCGATGTATCGACCCAGTTTTGCCGCAAAAACTGTCTCTTGAATTAGAAATCCGGATCCTATCCAGGTAGAAAAAGTCCGTTGCCATACCGTTGCCGTCTTTCGCAAGCGAATAGGATTGCGCCCTACCAAATTACCGCTACGGAGTAGGCCGAGGGTGTGCAGTCGGTCGAGGCCGCAGTGTACGCGGACTCGATGCGTGAGGACAATACTCTGCCACCACTGTGCCCGTGCCGGGATGGCCCGGATCCGGTTCGTAGCCCGGGTTCGGCGTGACAACAATGATTTCGGGTACATCACCTGAGATAGTTGAACCCGACTTGGTAATGCTGCTGGAAACGACTACGCCCATAAAGGGTGGCAGCGTGTCCGGCGGTCTGGAGCTATTGCCCGGCCTGGAGGTCCAAGTGTCAGCGCAAGCAGGCGGGTTCGTACTTATGGCGGCAGCGAAACCCTTGAAGCTGTCCGGGGCAGGCCCACCACTCAGCACGTTGTCACGGGACCAACTGTGGCCCCAAAACTCGACGGACCCTGTGTCCGTCTCGTCTCCAACCACGAAGGAACCGTGATCGAGGAACGCGAAGATGATCGTGGTCTCCGAGGCGGAGGATGGCAAGTAGAAGGCGTCGCCGGCAAAGTTCGCAGTGACAACGCCCGGACCGGAAGGCTGATTCACCGGGAAGATGTCACAGGCGGCGACACCCGCACCGTCTGTTACTCCGCTGCAACTCTGCGCGGTGGCGCCCGTTCCCAAGGTGAAGACAACAGTGCGGCCAGCGATGGGCACCGTGCCGTCCTCGAGTAGAACACCCGATAGATGCGCTGCGGTGTTATTGGCTATGACTGTATCGCCCGTGTAGCTCAGAGTAGTCTCCTCCTTGGTAATGGTGAATGGTGCGGATGTACTACTCGGCTGGAAGAGACCAGCGCCGACAAAGGTCGCGGTCAGCGTGTAGGGACCTGGAACCTGATTGAGCGTGAGGTTGCACGAGGCCGCGCCGGTTGCGTCGGTGATACCTGTGCAGCTCTGTGCCCCGATGGTGAATGTGATGATTTGGCCGGCCACCCCCGCCGAAGTTCCGCTAAGAGTGAGTACACCGGAAAGAGTGACATCGTCGTGGTAGTCGCCAGTAGTAGCGCCAGTGTAGGTGAGCGTGGTGGGCGTTGAGGTTACCACAAAGGACTGGAAGAAATTCCTGACACTGGTTAGACCGACGCCCGATGCGAACACTGTGTAAAAACGTCCGAGGACGCAAGCGTTACCGTTGTAGTCACCATACTTCGGGGCGCCGCCTCCAGTTTGGCAGGTTTCCCCCATCGGGCACTGAGTCCCGTCGCCACTAAAATCGCAGCGTATATTTGTGGACACGCTGCACCTGCCTGCATTCTCGGGCTGAACTGAGCAGTTCTCCGAGTCCCAAGTGGAACGGGGCGCGGCCGGCCACAAGTTGCATTGCGGGTCCGACGTGGTTGAAATCTTGAACTCGTCGTTGTTGGGAACGAGGTTGCCCCCGGAAAGGCCGGCGCTCGCCGCAAAGTAGTCGGTCAAATCGTTGTTGGGTGCCGTGGCGGCTCGCCTGTCGTACCAGGTAACGAAGGCACTGCCACCTGAGGCGCAGGCCCACGGCATAAACCGGCGTGCCGTGATATTCGTGTTAATGGTAACAGCGGCTCGCCAGTTCACACCACCATCGGTAGAATCCGCCACCAAGGTGTTTTCGTTGTTAGCAGCTGTGTTGTTCGCCCATGCGGCGTACACATGGTTCGCATTCGTGTCATCCACAGTCACCGTTGGGCTCGAGAGAATGTTGCCGTCGTTGCAGCGGTCGAGTCCGCCAAACCCGTTCATTACCTCGCAGCCGGCGAAGTCGGTGAATCCGCTCACTGTGAACGGAAAGCCACCGGGGGCCCTTGTCATCTGCGCCCCCGAGGTGGTGCAGGCATTGAACTTGTCGATCCTGATGTTCCCGCCGTTTCGGTATATCACGTAAAGGAACCCATCCTGCCCTGCGGTGACCCTTGGAAAGTCGGAACCACCCTCGAGAGCGAGCCGGGGCGCCCAAGTCGCCCCACTGTCAGGCGAGCAGGTAACATTGGCGCTCCCGCTCAAGTCCCTGAATGCCATGTAAACGGCATCGCCTCCCGGGGCCGGATTGACCCTGTCAGCAGCGATGTGTTCCTGGTCGGAGCTACAAGCGCCTGAGCCCGAGTTGGGACACACTACGGCGTTAACTAGAGCGCCGAAGGTCTGGCCGTTGGTCGTGGAGGCGGCTATCTCGACGCAGTTGCTGTTGGCTGGACAAGGTGCCGCACAACTGCCCCCGAAACATGCCAGTGCTGCGTGGTAAAAGTTCCCGCTCTGCCCGAACGCGAGTGAGCTATCGCCGTCGTTGACTGGGAGATTGCCATTGAACGGGAAGGTCTGGCCACCGTCGTTAGACGTGACGAACCCACTTTGCTTGGCGACCACAATGTTGGTGCCATTGTTGGAGACTGCGATCTCAAGTTCGCCGTTATTCCCAAGGTTGTTAAGCTGCACCGGCGGGAAGATGGGCGCGCTGGCACTGGCGGCTTTAGCACTCGAGGAAGGCTTGGTGGCTGCTTCTGGGGGGGCAACACGGGCTTGCGGAGAGTCACGGCGCCCCGGCAAGCTCTGGAGTTTGTTCAGTTCCTGCTGAACTTGCGCTGGGTTGCCAACTGACTGAAACATGAGGCTCTGGCCAATAGCGAGCACCAGGTCCTTTAGCTGCTGGTCAGCATTGGACGGCAGATCGCCCTCGAGGCGGACCAGCAGTTTATCTGCCGCTATCGCGGTTGTGATTTGCACCATGTTACGATCCGGGAAAACAGGGGCGTTGCCTGGCTGAGGTCTCTTGACGAGCTGGACACGCTGCAAGGCTGGCCAGCCGCCGATGGCGAGGAAGGTTGAGGGCTGACTGGATTCCTTCGCATACTCTGCGAGTTGGCTCACCGCGTCGGCGTGATCAGTCCTCTCCAAGTAGCCGATCACCACTCGAACGGTCGGCTTTGTAGTCTTCTGCTGGCCAGCAGGCACGTTTAGAATCACCCATGAGTTCAGAGTCGGCTGCCCCACCGACCAATTCTCCGGGAACCGCAGGGTGATACCCTTGGCCCCAATGTTTACAGTTTTCGTAAGCATCTTGCTTGCCTGCGCAGGCTGACCCTGACCGATGAGCGTCTTGACTGGCAGTACAGTCGCTAATGCCAAAACCACGCCAATGCTAAGGAATATGTTCGCAACGATTTTTCTTTTCATAAGTTATCCTTCTTTTCCACTTTTTCGGGAAATTTTGCGCCACGTTGCCGAAGAACGCGCTTCGCTGCATGAATCTGTTAATTGCAGGCAATCCGGTGGAGCGAGACCTGTCCATAATTGTTTGTACTTCTTGGCAAAACCTCGCTCGAGAAAGCGAGTCGCTTGGCTTTACGTGCGGCGGGCTAAACGGGAGGGGTTTTGGGGTTGACGGGATGCTGCGCAGGTCGCCTTTCGCTAGTCAAGAGAAAATCAATGTCGTCCAATTCGAGCGAACGTGTACGATTCGGCCTAACAGTTAGACACAGATTGACGTGGCCTAATTTTCACGGTCGTTTTCTACAGTCCGAAATATTTTGGCCTGCAAAACGGTGCAATTCTGTGCAACACATTGCGAAAGCGGAATGAAGAATTACTTAGCGGAAGCAACGGTATGCAAGCAGCGAAAACGCTGCGCAATTCGTTAGGCTTGAATTACAAATCAGCTGCTCTACCAGCTGAGCTATGCTGGAAAAAATGCGCTGCACATTAACGCACACTGCCGATTGGAACAAGTTGCCAAGGTTATAAGCGTGAACGCGTCGTGACGGAGAGCGGTTCGGCCGTCTCCAGGTTCTTGATCACGGTGCTGAGATAAACCGATTTGGGATAAATTGCCCTGTATTTCGTGATCTCCGCCCGGTTCAGCACTTTGAATCCGTAGCGCTCGAACATTTTCTCTCCGCGTCGACTTTCGAATGTAATAATCTGACCGTAGACACGTTTTTCACCGGAGCGGTAGAGATAACTTAAATACGCGCTCATCAAGGCGCGTGTCGTCGAAACCTTGCGCGCGTCTGGCAGCAAATTGATATGAAAATGCGGCGTCCGTCTCGGCGCTGCCGGCACCTCACGCCAACCATACACGAGCAGCCACCGAATAAATCGGCGCGAGCGTCCGTGGTAGCGGAAATATCGCGTCAAGGAGCGAAAAAAAAGCCAGACGTTTTGGTAAAGCGCGTACATCTGGTTTTGCAGAGGCTTGCGCGACCCCAGAAGATACCCGCGAATTTCGCCATCCACTTCAAGCAGAAAACACGACTCCGGTTCGTGATCGGTGTAATAGGTGGTGAGAAAATCAGCGAACAATTCTCGATCTTCATACACGGGATCAATCGGGTCACCGAGAAATCCGGTATCGCAGCAGAGCTTTCTTACCGCTTCGCGGTCCGATCTGCGATAGCCACGAATGAGGAACGGCTTATGGTCGTCGCCCGTCATTTAAAATCGGCGATAGTTTGCGCGAACCTCGCGATAAATGCAAAACAGTTCCTCAAATACGCGCGGCCAGCCATAGAGCCTTTCCGTTGCGCCCGCGGCGGCCTTTCCCAAAGCGGACAATTTTTTAGCGCTAAAATCTTCAATCGCATAGGACAGCGCTTCCGGATTGTTCTCTTCCGCCCACGATTTCTGGTCGTGACAAATAATCCGATCCATGTAACTCCCGCGAATTCCCACTACGGGTGTGCCGCACGCCTGACTTTCCAGCGCCACAAGTCCAAATGTTTCCTGCACGCCTGGATGAACGAAAAGATCGGCAGCGCGATAGTAACGGGCGAGATCAATGGAGTCTGCGCAGTATGAAATCCAAGAGAGGTTTCCAGCGCGCCGTCGCAACTTTTGCACTTTGTTCCGCTGCGGTCCGTCGCCGATAACCAACAGGTGAAATTTATTCGCTCGCCGCTGGAGTAGAAGCTCGAAAGCTCGAAACAATGTTTGTGTGTTTTTTTCTCTGGCCAATCGCCCCGCGTAGAGAAGCAGCGTCTGCCCGCGGCCGATGCCCAACGAGAGGCGAGTGGCGGCTTCATCATCGGGCACGGGTTTGAAAACGGCGGTGTTAACCCCGAGTCGTACCGGCCGCACATTTCGCACGCCCCATTCGGTAAGGAGCTCGGCCAGCTTTTCGGATGGTACCAGCGTGGCTTGAAAACGATTGTAAAGTCTATGCACATAAGCGCGGGTCAATTTCATCGCTCGCTGCGTGCCGCGTATGCCCAGAAATTTCGTGCCTCTGCGCAGATACGCTTCCGGAAAATGGGAATGATAAAAACCAACGACTGGAACTCTTAGCGCGCGACCAGCGGCAATCGCTTTCCATCCGATCTGATACGGATCGCTTGATTCGATAAGATCAGGGCGCTCACGTTCCAGAATTTCTTCAATCGCGCGAAGATTTAGCAGTGCGCGATAACGTGAGCTTCTAGATACTAATGGCGAGCGAATAGAATAGATTCGCGACCGGCCATTTGTTGTTACCTCATTTTTCGGTCCGGGGATGATAAGCACGTGCGTGTCGTCAGGCGAACAGCTGCTGATGTACGCAATCTTTTCATGAACGTACCGTTTCACGCCTCCACTTACCGGAGAGTAAAACTGGGTGAGGTCGCAGATTTTCAAGCTTGCACTGTAGCCGTCGCCCTGTGGACGACGCAATGCACGGATACTGAAAACACCAGCGCGGCGCTTCGCACCCGCTTTCGCTGCACTTCGGCGTAGCAGGCAGCGAAGCGGCTACAGAAGCGACAATCAAGCATCGGCCTCCAATTTGCTCAGGTATTTTTCCGCATCCATAGCGGCTGCGCACCCGGAGCCGGCCGCCGTCACGGCCTGCTTGTAGACGCGATCGGCCACGTCGCCCGCAACGAACACGCCGGGGTGCCTGCTCTCGACCAGGTTCTTCGTGATCAAGTAACCGTCCCCATCCATGTCGAGCTTGCCTCGATACGCCCCGCTGTTGGGATCGTGACCAATTGCCACGAAAACACCGGCCACGGCTAATTCCTGCTCTTCATTCGTTTTCACGTTACGCAGGCGAACACCACGCATCTCGCCTTTTTCGTCGGGAATATATTCAGTAACCACGGTGTTCCACATCGGTTCGATCTTCTTATTCGCAAACACGCGATCCTGCATGATTTTGGAAGCTCGCATCTTATCACGTCGATGAATCAAATAGATCTTTGAAGCGAAGCGGGTGAGGAACAATGACTCCTCCGCAGCAGAATCGCCCCCACCAACGACGCAAACCGGAACATTCTTGTAAAACGCGCCGTCGCATGTGGCGCAAGAGGTCAGTCCGTGACCGATCAATTTCTGTTCATTTTCGAGTCCCAAATATCGCGCTGAAGCTCCACTAGCGATGATTAGCGCCTCCGTTTCCAACCACTCATCATCGGCTTTGATCCGAATATGCCGATTGCTGGCATCGAAATCGGTCGCCTCGGCGTATGAAAATCGGGCGCCAAATTTCTCGGCCTGCTTGTGCATGTTCAAGATGAGCTGAGGCCCATCGATTCCTTCTGGGAAACCGGGATAGTTTTCAACGAGCGTAGTAGTCGAGAGTTGTCCGCCGGGATGACGACCTTCCAGCACTAAGGGGCTCAGATTCGCGCGGGCCGCGTAAATTGCCGCTGTCAATCCAGCGCAGCCGCTTCCAACAATGATCACTCTTTCCATCGATAAAATCTAGCACACAGCGCAAGTTGTTGCGGGGG
>DATIOX010000172.1:0-23550 GCA_035472675.1 Candidatus Dormiibacterota bacterium | reverse complement strand
CCGTAGCTGTTGCGGTCGCTGTCGCCGTCGGTGTTGGCGTGAAAGTAGCTGTTGCCGTCGCTGTAGGTGTAGCTGTCGCCGTCGGTGTTGGCGTGAAAGTGGCTGTTGCCGTCGGTGTCGGAGTCGGAGTAAACGTAGCTGTTGGGGTAGGCGTAAATTTAGCCGTGGCAGTAGCAGTAGCTGTTGCCGTCGCCTCAATAGAGTTGTTGCGGTTGAATGAGTTTCTCTCGCTTCTTCTTTTCCCCCCTGCGTTGAATGTCCAATTGCGGGTCCGGAGGAGGCAAAGAACCTAGCGGGGAGAAGTCCTCCGCCTGATTCGAATCCGTTTAGCGACGTCGAGTTTGGAAAAAATCTGGCCAGTTTGTCAAGACAAATCCTCGCAAGGGCAGATCGCAGATTCGAGTTCTCGCTTTGAAGTTTTTACTCGCACCCCGTCGCACTTCCCGCTAAAAGGAATTTCCCATGACTCCGCCTTTGTCGGATTCTTCCCAGGTAAGCAACCGGATTAGACGAAATAATTCCGTAATATATTACGGAGAAATTCCATCCATATCTCGTTAGATGAATAGCCCAGTTCTCTCGAGGGAGAATTGCGCAGAAGCTTACAATACTAAAAAGTGATCCCGTTATGTCCTATAGCATATCGACCTTGCTGACCCGCAATCTTCACGACGTCTTCGGTGAAAACGACCCCGCGCGTCGGCGCGCGGCCATCGATGAGATCTTCACTGAAGATTGCGTGTTCTACGAGCCCAGGGGCGTCTACCGTGGCCGCGACGAGATCGATCGCGTCGCGGGCGCGATCAGGGCTACTCACCCTGACTTTAAATATCAGCCGATTGCCGAACCTGAGGAGTTGGGCAATGTCGGTCGGATCCACTGGGTATCGGGCCGTCCTGGTGAGGCGCCAGCTTATGCCGGGACTGATTTCATTATTGCCCGGGAGGGCCGGATTGCCACCGTTTATCTCTTTTTCGATAAGCTACCCTGAGCTGGACTTTGCGGTGCGACGTCCTATGTATAGGATCAGTGAGCTGGCACAGCCAACATCTAACCAGGCTGTCTGTTCTGCTCGTGTTCTTCATTGGTATATGCGCCAGCGTCTTGCTTGATCATTGGTGGGCTGCACTAGCCTGTGTTGTCGGGTTTGCAGTCGCCGCATTCATCATTCGGCGAGGATCTACGGTCGAGCCCGAAAGATCGTCCGGGGACAGCATCATTTTCTTGTGAAAGCTTGTCGTTCCACGCCTGAGTTGCTGCCACACAAACCATCTAACCAATCTATGAAGCCAACGGCCCCATTGCGAAGCAAGTTCAGTGTGTTTGCCGCGACACCCTGCCGTGGCTTATCTCTGTCTCGTTGGGCCGCTGCAATTACGCCGCTTTGCAAAGTTGATTGCGATTGGTACCAAGGAGGAGAACACGCCGGTGAAAGCTGCTGTACTACATACGCTTGGAAAACCGCCTCGCTTTGAGGACTTCCCCGATCCCCACCCGAGCCCGGACGAAGTGAAGGTCCGGGTCGAAGCCGCATCGCTCAAGAACATCGACAAGGCAATGGCGAGCGGTTCGCACTACGACAGTCACTCCGAATTACCCGTCGTGTGCGGTATTGACGGGGTCGGCGTCCTCGATGATGGGACACGGGTCTATTGTGGCGGGTCTCGGCCGCCTTACGGGATGATGGCCGAGCAAACCGTCGTGTCCCGGGCCTGGTGTTTGCCGATCCCTGATGGTGTCGATGATGTCACCGCCGCTGCCTTGCCGAATCCGGCCTTGTCGTCATGGCTACCGCTCGTCTGGCGCGCACAACTCCAGCCTGGAGAGACGGTCCTGGTTCTCGGTGCGACCGGGGTCGCTGGCAAACTCGCTCTCCAGATCGCCAAGCACTTAGGCGCCGGACGTGTCGTTGCCGCTGGGCGCAACGAGCATGTCTTAGAGAAGTTGCCCGATCTGGGCGCGGATGCGATCATCGCTCTTGACCAACCCGATCAAGAACTGACCGCTGCCTTTATCCGCGAAGCGAGCCACAAGCGTTTCGACATCATTCTTGACTATCTGTGGGGTCACCCTACGGAAGTTCTACTCGATGCGCTCACCGGCCATGACCTGAAGGCCGAGTCCTCCAGAATCCGCCTAATTGAGATTGGCGAAATCGCTGGGCCTACCATCTCGCTCTCCGCCGCTGCATTGCGCAGCTCAGGGCTGGAACTCTACGGGAGCGGCGGGGGCAGCATTCCACACACAGCCATCTTCGAGGCCTTCCCCCAGGTCTGGGCGCTGGCTGCCTGCGGCACACTCCGCATCGATACCGAAGCGGTTGCGCTCGCCGATGTAGAAAGCGCTTGGCAACGGCAAGACTTACCTGGCCGCAGGATCGTTATTATTCCGTAGCCAACTGACGAGTGAGAGAAGGTTTGTATTTCGTAGCAAACGAGATTGATCGCGGCGGGATGGACTCGCTCAAGCAGCGGCCCAACCCGGCGTTGCACCTGACGCGCTTCGCGCGCAGGTGAACGCTATCGTTAGATTGCGTGGCTTCGCGTATTTTGTGAGTTGTCTGAAGCAATGATAGCCGATGCTGGAGTAATGAATTTGCCTACCGTTATAATGATCGGTGCGGTGCTCGGAGGTCTGGAGGGCGCGACTATTTTTTTTGAACCAAGGGAGCCATACAAATGGCAAATCCTCTGTGCGGCCACGTTGGGAGGCGTACTGGTTGCCCTACTTACAGCGTTTTCGGTAACTGCAAGTACACGATGGTGGTACGCGATGGTCATCGGCGCGTTCTATGGATTCGCCTTTGCTCTTGTGGTTTATCTCGCGAAAGGCGGTCCGAAATCGGGCGACGCGCCATATGTGATCCCGAGCGGCGTTATCAGGGGTGCAATTACTGGACTCCTTGTCGTCATGTGGGCGATCAAGACGATCTAACCAATCGATGAAGCCAACGGCCCCATCGCGAGACAATTTCAGTGAGATTGCCATAGACCCCGCCCGTGGCTTATCTCTTTCTCGTTAGGCTTTGAAAGAAAAACGAATCTGAGCTAAACAACTGGGAGTCGCCATGAAAAAGATCATCCTGCCCATCGCAATCGCCGCTTGTGCGCTCGCCGCGCAATTCGCGCCAGCCGCTCCACCTCCCGACGTAAAAGAAATCATGTCCAAACCCTTGACGGACATTCCCGGCAAGGAAGGTCTCGTCCTTACGGTTACCTACCCGCCTGGCGGCGCTGATGAAATTCACCGACATAATGCGCACGCTTTTGTCTACGTGCTCGAGGGTTCGATCATGATGCAGCTGCGAGGCGCCGAGCCTGTCACGCTCAAACCCGGCGAAGGATTCTATGAAGGCCCAACTGACGTTCACATCGTCGGGCGCAATGCGAGCGACAGCAGACCGGCGAAGTTCGTCGTGTTTCTGGTGAAAAACCAGGGTGTTCCGGCACTGATTCCGGCCAAGTAATGCAAGTAGCCTTTTTTAGCGCCCGCGATGGGCGAAACAGGAGATTCAAACATGAAAATCGTTGTCATCGGTGGAAGCGGACTCATCGGGAAAAAGGTCGTGACGAACCTTCGTCAACACGGCCATGAGGTGGTGGCGGCATCACCCTCATCGGGTGTCAACACCGTCACTGGCGAGGGACTGGCGCAATCGCTCGCCGGCGCTCAGGTGGTCGTGGATGTCGCGAATGCGCCCTCGTGGGAGGACAACGCAGTCCTGGCGTTTTTCGAGACATCAGGTCGCAATCTCCTCGCCGCGGAAGCTGCCGCGGGCGTCGGCCATCATGTGGCGTTGTCGGTTGTCGGCACCGACCGCCTGCTAGCGAGTGGTTACTTCCGCGCGAAGATGGCCCAGGAAAAACTAATTAAGGCTTCCCCGATTCCTTACACGATCGTGCGTGCTACGCAGTTCTTCGAGTTCGCGGGCGGCATCGCCCAATTGGCGACTGAAGGGCAGACGGTTCGGCTTCCAGCGGCCATGATGCAGCCCATTGCGGCGGATGACGTCGCCACCGTCATGGCCGATGTGGCCCTCGCTAAGCCGTTGAACAGCACGATCGATCTGGCGGGTTCTGAACGGATTCGTATGGATGAGCTGGTCCGGCAATTCCTCAGCGCAAACGGGGACACTCGAAAGGTTATCACCGACGCCAGCGCGCTCTACTACGGCATAAACGTGAACGATCAAAGCCTGACCCCGGGTGAAAACCCTCGACTTGGAACAACGCGCTTTAGCGACTGGCTCAGCCGCAACGCCTAACCCGTCGATGAAGCCAACGGCCCCTCGGCGATACAACTTCAGCGAGGTTACCATGACACCCTACCGTGGCTTATCTGTTTCTCGTTAGACGGTATTGCCACACGAATGCCAATGTTCTACTTGTGTTTTGAGGCGCGTCCGAAGAATGCAAGTCTTGAAAGCACGGCAGTTAGTGGCGCGTTAATTAATTGCCGGATTCAGCGCAACACTCTTGAGTAAGCTGAGTCCTGTGCCCGGGCTTCTATCGCCGACGAAGATTGGATTATTACGGGGTCTCGAAGACGCCTTCGCCGTTACGCGAGAGACACTAGCACCCGAGGGGCGGCAGTATTTCGAGCAGGCGGAATTGATCGCGAGGTTTTCGTCTTTCACCGATGGCCGATTGGAGCACGGGATGATGATACGTCGGAGTAGGGCGAGACCGTCTAGTAACGCCTTCTAACGCCTAAAATCGGACAATTAGCCAGGGAAGTTACACATAACTCAGAACTGGCGTCCCCGGCGGGAATCGAACCCACATTTAAGGTTTAGGAAACCTCTGTTCTATCCGTTGAACTACGGGGACGACTTCAAGAAGTCAGAACGTAGAAGTTAGAAGGATGAAGGAGAAAATCCAGAAGTCAGGTTTCGCGCAAAACAGTGCCAGCTTGAATCCGACCCGATTCTCTCCGGATGATCGCGCCGAAACCGGCTTCCTTGCGGCGAAAAATGAGTCGCTAACGCAATTTTCGAGAACCTGAGGGTCGACGCTGACCGGGGCGTTTGGCAGATGGGGCAAGCATTGCCACTTTTGCCGTGAAGGTCACCATAGCTGCCATATAAGCTCGGAACGCTGTGAACCTCACTTCGGGGTGAAAAAGGGCAACGAACGAGTCGACGGTTGTATGGCCGTCCCGTATTGCATCGGTTGCTAATTCAATCCACTGATCCGGAACAACTTGCTTGCTAGAGAGTCGCTTTCTTCCGACGGCGGATAACCGCTTTGGTTTTTCCTTTCCGAGTCGTGAGAAGGCGCGAGAGTGCTTATTCATTCTTGTTTTATGACAGCGCCCCGGCCAAACTGGCAAGCTTAAATTCGCCAGGCCTCTTTCCCGCCGCGAACGATTTACCACGCGTCCCCAAAGAACCGCCGGAACGTCGGCGGCAACTCGCTTGATGTTCACTGAGGCTTCCGCGCAGACATTTCATCGAAGGAACGCCTTTTTCGGATCGACATCTGGAACACGAAAAAACAGGTGCCCATCTCGCCGATGTTCGACATAGTTCCCGGAATTATGCACTTCAGATTTCTGGCGCTCGCGGCTGCCGGGCTGTTGACGCTGGCTCAAAACACGGCTGCACAGCCGCAATTTAAATATCCCGCCGCGCCCACAAGCAATCAGGCCGACGATTACAACGGGATAAAAGTCGCGGACCCTTACCGGGCGCTGGAAAATCCCGACTCGCCCGAGTCGCGGGCGTGGATCGAAGCGGAAAACAAGATCACGTTCGATTTTCTGAAAACGATCCCGGACCGCGACGGAATTAAGAAACGGCTGATCGAAATATGGGATTACGAGCGCTTTGGCGTGCCGTTCAAGGAAGACGGGCGTTATTTCTTCTCGAAGAACGCCGGTTTGCAAAACCAGAACGTAATCTATACCACGACGAATTTTTCCGGGACGCCGCGCGAGTTGCTCGACCCAAATTTGCTGGCCAAAGACGGCACGATCGCGCTAAGCGGACTTGATGTGACTAATGACGCCAGGCTGATGGCTTACGGCCTCGCCACCGCTGGCTCCGATTGGCAGCAATGGAAAGTGCGCGATGTGGAAACCGGCAAGGATCGACAGGATCTTTTGGACTGGGTCAAATTCTCCAACGCGTCGTGGAAAAAAGACGGCACCGGATTTTTCTACAGTCGTTACGACAAACCCGAAAACAAACTCCGCGCTCAGGTTTACAATCACAAACTTTTCTTCCACCAACTCGGCACGCCGCAATCACGCGACAAACTGATCTACGAACGGCCCGATCAGAAGGAATGGCTTTTCAATGCTGAAGTCACCGACGACGGCCGCTATCTCGTCCTTACCGTGCAGCGCGGTACCGATCCAAAGAACCGCATCTTTTACAAAAACCTGGCCGATCCGAATTCCAAAGTTGTTGAGCTGTTGGATAAAGCCGACGCCGAATACGATTTCATCGACAACGAAGGGCCGGTGTTTGTCTTCCGGACGAATCTGGATGCGCCGCTGGGCCGCATCATTTCCATCGACACGAGCAAACCCCTGCCACCCAAGGTTGACGATCTGGTGCCGGAATCGAGAGACAAACTCGAAGCGGTCAGTTCGGTCGGCGAGCGCTTCGTTGCGGTTTACTTGAAGGACGCGCATAGCGCGGTGAAATTGTTTAAGCGCGACGGATCGACTGACGGCGAGATCGTGCTGCCTGGGCTTGGCACTGCCGCCGGATTCACGGGAAAACGCGGAGACCGTGAAACGTTTTACTCGTTCACGAGTTTCACCACGCCCATGGAAATCTTTCGCTACGATTTCGACAAGCGCGAAAGCGAGCTGTTGTTCAAGCCGGCCGTGAAATTTAATCCTGATGATTACACGACCGAACAGGTCTTTTACCAGAGTGCAGATGGCACGCGCGTGCCGATGTTTATCTCATACAAAAAAGGAATGAAACGAGATGGCCAGACGCCGACTTACCTTTATGGCTATGGCGGCTTCGATATTTCCAGCACGCCGTCGTTCGCGCCGGCTAACCTGGTCTGGATGGAAATGGGCGGCATTTA
This sequence comes from Candidatus Dormiibacterota bacterium, assembly GCA_035472675.1. Taxonomy (GTDB): domain Bacteria; phylum Verrucomicrobiota; class Verrucomicrobiia; order Chthoniobacterales; family UBA10450; genus Udaeobacter. Next base: position 16,501 of record DATIOX010000172.1, on the reverse strand, counting down.
CGCTGTTGCGAACCTGCGCGGCGGCGGCGAGTACGGCGAGAAATGGCACGAGGCTGGAATGCTTCATACGAAACAAAACGTGTTCGATGATTTCATCGCGGCCGCGCAGTACTTAATCGATAACAGGTTTACGTCGACATCGAAGCTCGGGATTGGCGGCGGCAGCAATGGTGGATTGCTCGTCGGTGCGTGCATGACGCAACGTCCCGAGCTTTTCGGCGCGACTTTGCCAAACGTTGGTGTCATGGACATGCTGCGATTCCAGAAATTTACCATCGGTTGGGCATGGACATCCGATTACGGGACTGCCGACAAGCCGGATGACTTCGCGTATCTTTACGCGTACTCGCCGCTCCATCACATCGCCAAAGGTTGTTGTTATCCGGCGACGTTGATTACGACCGCCGATCACGACGATCGCGTAGTCCCCGCGCATAGTTTCAAATTCGCCGCGACACTCCAGGCAGCACAAAGTTGCGACAAGCCGAGTTTGATTCGAATCGAAACGAAAGCCGGTCATGGCGCTGGCAAACCGACAACGAAAATCATTGAAGAAACCGCCGATCGCTGGGCGTTCCTCGTCAAGGAACTCGGGATGAAAGTCTCGAACTGACCAGCTCTTTAATAAGCGGTTTTCGGGGGATCGTTACGCAGCGATCTGGCCGAGAACGGCGCGCAGTTCGTGAAAATCCACCGGCTTGGTCAAATGAAAATCGAAACCAGCTTCTTTGCCGCGTTCAATATCGTCAGGTGCTCCAAATCCAGTGAGCGCCACTGCTTTAACCGGTCGTTTTCTTTTGACCTCTGCGATCACATCGTAGCCGTTGCCGTCCGGCAAGGCGATATCGCAAAGGACAACATCGAATTCTTTTGAACTGATGATTTTCCGCGCGCTCTGCGCATCATCCGCCACTGAAATCTCGTGACCGAAATGTGTGAGCAGACGGGACAAAGCTTCCAGCGTGTCGCCGTGATCTTCGACGACCAGAATACGCAAGCTTTTACCGGGGTATGAATCTCTTGTTCGATCCTCGTTCATCTTCGCCGTCGCCCTAGGGGAACCCGTACACCGAAATCACCCCGCCGTCGAATTTCTTCACGATTAGAGATTAGAGCACGACAGCGGACTTCTCGGGGTTTCATGGCTGAGTAAGATCGATAAATATGGCGGACAAGGAGATTGCTGCGTTGAGCGATTCACACCTGCGCGGCACGAGGTTCGTCTACGTCGCAGCATCGTTCGCCGCATTGGGCGGGCTCTTATTTGGATACGACACGGGCGTCATTTCCGGGGCGCTCATTTTTATCAAGCGCGAATTTGGCCTAACCACTGTAGCCGAGGAAATTGTTGTCAGTGCCGTTTTATTGGGAGCGATCCTTGGCGCGTTCGTCGGTGGCAAAGCCGCCGATCTCTTCGGCAGGCGAAGAGTCCTGCTCGTGACGGCGGCGATTTTCGGTATCGGCGCGCTCGCCAGCGCAGTGGCGCCATCGCCTCCCGTATTGATCGTGAGCCGCGTCGTTCTCGGTTTGGCCATTGGTCTCGCCTCGACAAACGTTCCGGTTTATCTATCCGAAGTTGCGCCTCCGCACGCGCGAGGCTGGGTCGTATCGCTCTTTCAACTTGCTGTCACTGTCGGCATCGTCGTTGCGTATCTAACCGATTACGCTTTCGCCGGTGTTGAAGCTTGGAGATGGATGCTCGGTCTGGCCGTCGCTCCGGCGCTAGTCTTCGGAACCGGCATGTTTTTTCTGCCGGAAACTCCGCGCTGGCTCATTCGTGGCGGACACCATGAAATCGCGCACCGCGTTCTCGTGCGCATCCGTGAGCTTGGCGATGTCAACGTCGAGATCGAAGAGATCAAGGCGAGCCTGGCGCGACAAACTGAGAGCGGACACTGGACCGATTTGCTGCGTCGGCAGGTCCGACCAGCTCTTTTCGTTGGACTAGGTCTCGCCGTCTTCCAGCAAATTACCGGCATCAACACGGTGATCTACTATGCGCCGAAAATTCTTCAGACCGCCGGATTCAATTCCGCTTCCGGTGCGATCCTGGCGACCGTGGGCGTAGGCGTTGTAAATGTTGCCATGACAATCATCGCGATGTTTTTAGTTGACCGCGCAGGCCGCCGGCCATTGTTGCTCGTCGGTATCGCCGGGATGATCGTCACGCTTGGCGTGCTCGGCTTGAGTTTTCGCATCTCAAATCCGTCAGGACAGCTCGCGTGGGTCGCTGTGATTTGCCTGATGGGTTATGTCGCTTCATTTGCGATCAGCCTAGGACCGATCTTCTGGCTCTTGATCGCCGAGATTTATCCGCTAAAGATTCGCGGGTTCGCCCAGGGCACAGCGGCCACGTTCAACTGGGCTTCGAACCTGATCGTTTCGCTCACGTTTCTGACATTGGTCGAGAAACTCGGTGCGAGTTCAACATTCCTGCTCTATGCGTTTGCCTCGGTGGCGTCGTGGCTCTTCGCTTATTATTTTGTTCCTGAGACGAAGGGGCGCACGCTGGAACAGATCGAGGCATTCTGGAGAGCAAGGCATCGCGTGCGCCAAGCGGCGACCCGAATTTCCTAACTCAATCGCTCGCGATTATGCGGTTTCCCCAGGTCAAGCACCGGGCCGATTGGAACGATGCGAGTGGGATTGATTTGAGTGTGCGTCATGTAGTAGTGGCGCTTGATGTGGTCGAAATTGACGGTGTCTGTGATGCCTGGCTGCTGATATAAATCCATTAGGTAACCCTGAAGATTCGGGTAATCGATAATGCGTCGCAGATTGCACTTGAAATGGCCGTGATAAACCACGTCGAACCGGATCAGCGTGCAAAAAAGTCGCCAGTCCGCTTCGACAATGCGATTACCGAACAGATATCGATTTTTGGATAAGCGCTCTTCCAGTTGATCAAGGGCTTCAAATAATTTTCGGCAGGCAATTTCGTATGGGCGCTGACGCGTGGCAAAACCGGCTCTGTAAACGCCGTTGTTCACGTTGTCATGTAGAAAGCTAGAGAGCTTCGCGTGCTCGGCTTCGCTCTCTCGCGGGAAAAAATCGACGTCTTTGCTATGCGCAAAATCATTGAACCGATCGTTGAACATGCGGCAGATATCGTCCTCGCAATTGTTCACAATCTTCTTTGTTCGTTTGTCCCAGAGCACAGGCACAGTGACGCGCTCGTTGTAATTCGGATCGGTTGCCTTGTACGCTTCGCGTAGAAATTGGAAACCGTTGATCGAATCAGTGGATTCAAACGGCGCACCGGGTGGAATTTTGCCGCTTTGATCGCGAAACGCCCAGCCCTCCTCCTCGTCGCGAATTGGATCCACAATGGTCATACCGATTGCCTCCTCAAGTCCTTTTAATTTCCGGAAAACGACCGTGCGGCTAGCCCACGGACAGGCTAGCGAAACATAAAGATGATACCGATCCGCCGCAGCGGGGTAGGAGGTAGATCCGTCGTTAGAGACCCATTCGCGAAACGCGTCGGGCTGCCGCCGGAATTCGCCGGACTTGGTCTGCTCGTCTGGAAATTGTGCTTTCATTTACCGCGAACGAAGAACCCTGACCAAGCGGGTGTTAATTGGTGGTTGACCTATTAGCGCGGCTTAAAAAGTGCAGCGTCGAGGATTGACCAGAGATGGATGACCCATCCCAGCAAGAAAAACCAAAGAATCGCCGCCAGACAAAACTGAATAATCGCCATCAGCAACCGGCCCTGAAGCAATTGGCCGAGCCCGGGAATAAAGAAACTGCAAAGCGCCGCGAGAACATTGCCGGCTGAACCTTGGCCTGCCATGCTCTCGACGTTATGAGCAGATGCAAAATCGACAAGCTGATTTTGCGGAAATACGTCGCATCAGCCACAACAGTCTCAATTTCCCATGAAATCTGCGCTCGAAGATCGCGAGCTTCGGGGGTGCCCTCCCGTTGACAGCGAAAAACCCGAATGTTACCGTCGCGCGAATTTACGTGGAACTCCGCAAAATGCGGTGCCCGTAGAGATGTGCATACTGTGTTAAACAGTCAGGTTTTGGTGCTTAACCGCCTCTGGCAGGCGGTGAACATCTGCTCGGCGCGTCGCGCCTTCGCGCTGGTGTACGCGGGGCATGCCCAAATTGTTTCATCGGACGAGGCGGACAATTTCATGACCCATGATTTCGAAAGCTGGCGCGACTTGTCGGCGAATGCGCCGGACCACGAAGTAGTCACAACGATTTCGTTTAAGATTCGTATCCCGCGGGTGATTGTGCTTCTCGTTTTTGATCGGCTTCCAAAGAAGGAAGTGAAATTTACCCGGCACAACGTGTTCGAGCGCGACAAGAACACCTGCCAGTACTGCGGCGAGATTTTTGACAGAAGCGAACTCAATCTCGATCACATCGTGCCGCGCGATCGCGGAGGAACGACTACGTGGGAGAACGTAGTTTGCTCGTGCATCGCTTGTAATACGCGCAAGGGCAACCGGCTCCCCCGCGAAGCGCACATGAGCCTGATCCGAAAACCAAAGCGGCCAAAATGGCGGCCGTTTGTGCACGTCACATTTTCCGCCCCGCAACACGACCTCTGGAAGCACTTTGTCGATCTCGCGTACTGGAATGTCGAGTTGAGCGACTGAGCGTCGCTCAGTTGGACCGTGACTCGTTGAAGAGTTGAATCGTTAAAGCGGATCCGCCGCTTCATCGGTCCAACGCTTTATCGCTTCAACGCGTCCAAAATCGGCTGCGGATAAACGCCAAACCAGATCGTGGCGATGATCAACACGCTTATCGCCAGACGTGACAGCCCGTTTACAGGGATCTTGTCGATCTTGCCAGGGGATTGCCAATACATCGCGCGAACAACCTTGAGGTAATAGTAAAAGCCGCAGCCGACGCTTATCACGCCGACGACCACCAGCGCTGTTTGATGCTGAGCAATGGCCGCGTAGAAGATAAAAAATTTTCCCAGGAATCCTGCTGTGAACGGGACTCCTGCTAGCGAGACCATCCCAATCAACATCGCGAATGCGAGAAACGGCGAGCGTTTAGCCAAGCCATCGAAATCCGCAATCTGCTCGCCGGTTTGCTGGGCCACGATTATCAAGACCGCGAAGCTTAACAAGGTCATGAGCAGGTAAGCAGCGAGATAAAAGCTGATCGCTGACGCGTCGAAACACGCCACACCGATCAGCAGATAGCCGGCGTGCGCGATGCTCGAGTACGCAAGGAGTCGTTTCAGGTTCGTCTGGGGCAGCGCTGCTAGATTTCCGTAGATCAAAGTAAGCAGCGCGATCACGACGATCAGGCGCTGCGTTTGAGGCAGCGCCAGGAATGGCTGCAATACCCGAAGCAGCACGACGAATCCGGCCGCCTTCGAACCGACGGAAAGATACGCAGTCACCGGTGTAGGTGCGCCTTGGTAAACATCCGGCACCCAGATCTGGAAGGGCACCGCCGCGATCTTGAAACCGAGCGCCACCAAGACAAGTACCATGCCTAACAGCGCTGCGTTACGGTCAGTCGTTGGATTCGCTAAGACGTCTGCGATTTGCTGCAGATTTGTCTGACCGGTCGCGCCAAAAATCCACGCGATCCCATACACGAGAAAGCCTGTCGAAAGCGCGCTTAGCACGAGATATTTTGTTCCCGCCTCGAGAGTGATCGGATTGCGCCGCGTGAAACTGACCAGCACGTAAAAAGAAATCGTTACCAGCTCCAGCGAAACAAAGATGAAGATGAAATCGATTGCTGACACCAGGTACATCAGCCCGGCGCATGTGAAAATAGGCAGCGCGAAGAATTCGCCAAGACCTGCCTGCGGTGTGGTGCCAGAAAAGGAAGTGCGTACCACCGGCGCGTAGTCGATCATCAGGATCAACACGAAGATTGTGGTAACCAGTGAGAATTGCTTGAAGAACATCGACAGTCGGTCTGCAGTGTAAAAACTCCAGAAGCCAGTTGCTTGGCTCGTAGACGCACTGGGGGCTACGAAGAAGCTCGCCACAAGAACCAGTGCGAGACTGGCAATTGCCACGAATGCCAGGACTCGTTTATCAATTTTCGTGGCAAACGCTTCCACTAACAGGATCGCCATTCCAAGTACCAGCACAGCGATCTCAAGTTCTGGCGCCGTGATCATGCTCATTTCCGAGCGATCTGCCAAACGTTGTGGGCGCCTCGCTGCGTCCAGGCGCTCGGGCGATGTTGCTCCGTGAAGCACGGCGACACAGCGCCGTGGCTACAGCACTCCATATCTTTGAGATGGCGGTCGACGGTAAGATAAGTGTGCAGGACGGGTGTTACCATTCGCACAAGGGATTGCGGAAAAAATCCATAGCAAAGAAGTCCTCCCACGACTAATGCGACAGGGACTCGCAATGCGGGACGAAGATCGGCAATCTCTTTCCATCGCTCGCTCATCGTGCCCATGAATGTCTTGCGATAGGCCCGTAGCATATAAACCGTGGAGATCACCACTCCCCAAAGCGCAAGCACCGTCGCGATTTGGAAGATGTGAAAGCGAGCCATCTCCCAGCCGTTCTTGAACGCGCCAAAGAAGATCATGATTTCGCCGGCAAAGTTCGCAAGACCAGGCAGGCCGATCGCAGCAAATACGCCGAAGCCAAACGCGAGGCTGGCAAAGGGCATCACTTTGCCAACGCCGCCCAGTTCGTCGAAAACCAACGTGCCCGTTTGTTTGCGCAGTTCTCCCGCCAAGCCAAACAGCAGGGCAATCGAAAGGCCATGAGCAAACATCAGAACAACGGCGCCCGTCGTGGAGAGAATAGTGGCGCTCGCAATTCCCAGGAAAATGTAACCCATGTGCATCACGCTTGAGTAGCCCAACATCCAGTCGAGGCGTTTCTGCGCGATGGTGACGAGACCAACGTAGATGATGTTGCCGAGCAGCAACACCACGAGCAGATTAGCCCAGTGATGCGCGCCTTCGGGGAGTAGGGGAATCGACAGGCGCAACAGGCCGTACAAGCCAAATTTTTTTAGTACTCCGGCATGCAGCATTGCCGCAGGCGCTGGGGCCGACGCGTACGCTTCGGGCGCCCACGTGTGAAATGGAAAAAGCGAAACAAGAATTCCAAAACCGATAAGCAACAGCAGGTAAACATGACGTTGCGCGTCCGCCGAGATCTGACCGAGGCCGGCGGCGGCGTTTAATGCGCGAATGTCAAAGCTGCGCGCAGCGACGGGAAAGCTTTGATAAAGGAGAATCAGGCCGAGCAGCAGAATGAAGCTGCCAATTGCCAGGTAGATAGTAATCTTCCAGGCTGCCGCGACACGATTTCCGCTGCCCCAGATCCCGATCAACAAAAATGTGGGGATCAGAGCGAGCTCATGAAACGCATAAAAGAAAAATAAATCGATCGAGGCAAAAGCGCCGATAGCGGCGCCTGCAATGAACAAGAGGCACGCATAGAACCTATTTTCACACTTCTCAATCGCGCCGGTGAACCACACGGCAGCCAGCGTGACGATCGTGGCGAGTAAAATCATTATGAGACTCAAGCCATCGATACCCGTCGTGAAGCTCAGGTGCCATTCCGGAGATATCGTAAACGAGGTAACGTGCTGAAAATCGTGTTGGCCCTGGTCGAAAGACACCAGGAGAAGCAACGCCGCCGCAAACGCCAAAACCGATGCGGCTAACGCAATCTTACGCGCCGGCGCGCCAATCATGATCAAAATGGCGGCGACGATTGGACAGAAAATGATAAACAAGACCATCAGTAAAAATGACCAAGCTCCCGCCTTCGCTTTGCTACGGCGTGGCATGCGAATTGCGAATGACGAAGGAATGACGAAACTCGAATGACGAACTCTTGTAGCCGCACCGTGAGTTTTTTTTCGCGATTCCTCATTTTGGTTTCCTTCGTCTTTGTCTTTTCGTGTGTTTCGTGGGCTAAAATTTCAGGAGCGGAAAACGGCGAAGTAGATGACGGCGACGACACCCAGTCCGAACAGAAATGCGTAAGCTTGCAGATTCCCGATCTGAATCAGTCGCAGCAGCGCCCCGATTCCCCAGGTTCCGCGGCTGCTTCCATCGACTACGGCAGTATCAATGATCCATCGATCAAAGAAAGCTGCGACGCGCGCGAGCAGTTCCTGTGTCCAGTTGATCAACCAGGCGTAAAACTCGTCGAAATAAAACTTGTGACGTAGAACCTCGACATCGATTGGCTCATCCATTCGGTTGCGGTAAATGGCAATCGCCAACCCGCTTCCCACGATCAGTGCACCGAACGCCAGGGCAGTAACAAACAAGGCGACGCCGTTCTCTGTCGGAAGCGCGAGAAAGTTTCGCGCGAAAAATCCAAACCCACCCAGCGCGGCGAGAATTGCGAGCACGATCAGCGGTCCTGTCATTACGAGCGGTGATTCCTTGCTTTGGCGTGCGACTTCGCTGCGTGTGTCTCCGAAAAAGACGATGACCAGCAAACGCACCACGTAGAAGGCTGTTAGAAACGCTGTGAACAGTCCTATAATGAAGATTGGCAGGTTGCGTTCGTAAGCGAGTGCGAGGATTGCGTCCTTGCTGAAAAATCCGCTGAAAGGTGGACAGCCTATCAACGCCAGCGCGCCGACCGTGAAAGTCACAAATGTGACAGGAAGCCTTCGGGAAAGCCCTCCCATCTTCCAGATGTTCTGCTCGTGATGAAGCATAACGATGATTGAGCCGGCGCCGAGAAACAGAAGCGCTTTGAAAAACGCATGGGTGAACAGATGAAACATCGCAGCGTCGTTCGAGGCGAGACCGACCGCCATCATCATGTAACCAAGTTGCGAGAGCGTTGAGTAAGCCAGGATGCGTTTAATGTCGTTTTGCTGTGTTGCGATCAACGCGGCCATCGCCGCGGTGATCGTGCCGATCCACGCAACGACCAAAAGCGCAGTTTGTGACGCTTGAATGACGAACGCGACACGGACCAGCATGTAAACGCCGGCAGCGACCATCGTCGCGGCATGGATCAAAGCGGATATTGGCGTCGGACCTTCCATCGCGTCTGGCAACCAGACGTGCAGCGGAGACTGGGCCGACTTGCCGACCGCTCCGCAGAAGATCAAAAGCGCGGCGATTGTGACAAATGCCGGGTGACTCGCCAGGGTCGGTATCCGTGGCGCGATCTCCGAAAAAACGATTGAGCCGCTCGCCATCCAAACCATTAGGATTCCGACCATGAATCCAAAATCACCTATGCGAGTGGTGATGAACGCCTTGTTGCCTGCATCCGCGGCGGCGTCGCGATAGAACCAGTGGCCGATCAGAACGTAAGACGTAAAGCCGACTAATTCCCAAAAGATGAAGAGCATGACGAAATTGTTCGCGAGGACGATTCCAAGCATTGCAAACATGAAGAGCGAGAGCGCCGCGAAATAACGGGATTTACCTTCGTCGTCCCGCATGTAACCCAGCGAATAGATATGAATGGTTGCTCCGACCCCGGAAACCAGAACGAGCATCGTCTTGCTTAGTTGATCCAAGGTAAAGCCGAGCGGCACCTTGAATGCGCCGCCAATATCGATCCAGGCGAACTCAGCCGCGGCGATGCCGGACTGCGTGAAGATCAAACAACTGCACGTAAAACTGACGAGCACTGCCACAATCGAGATAAAACTGCTCACCGCTTTCCATCGCAGTGTGAAAAGCGTTATAACGGTCGCGCTAACCAGCGGAGCGAGTAGAACGACCCACGGCAAAATTGAATTCATCGAATTCTAAAATCTCAGGCTGCTGATGTCGTTGACGTCCGTTGTTTGGCGCGCCCGGTAGAGTGCAACGAGAATCGCCAGGCCCACAGCAACTTCGGCCGCCGCAACAGTGATGATAAAGAATACGAACACTTGTGCGTTGTAATCCGGCAGTCCGGTCGGACCGACGCGGAATCGCGAAAACGCAACGAGCGACAGGTTTGCCGCGTTCAACATCAGCTCAAGCGACATGAGAATGATGATGAGATTGCGGCGTAGCATCACTCCAGCGAATCCGATCACGAAGAGAATGCCGCTCACGATGAGGTAATCGCTGAGTGTAATCATACTAGCGAGGCTCGCGTTTGCTCAAAACCACCACGCCAATCGTCGCCACCAGGACGAGAACGCCGACAATTTGAAATGGCAGATTGTAATTGCTAAATAGAGCCGCACCGACATTTCGGACATCGTCGATGGTGGTTGCCGGCAGCGTTGGAAACGTTGTGTGCGCGATGTTAAAGTGGCCAATTACGGAGAGAATCTGGCCTAACAAGATCAGCGCAACAGCGAGTCCTGCAGCCGACGCCAGCCAATTGATCCGGTGTGCTTCTTCCGCGCGAATATTCAGGAGCATGATGATGAAAAGAAAAAGCACCATCACCGCACCGGCATAAACCAGCACTTGAATGATCCCGATGAAATAGGCGTTGAGCGACATGAATAGTGCCGCGAGACCCAGAAATGACATCACCAAGCTCAGGGCACTCGCCACGGGATTGCGGTTGATGACGACGGCTGCACCAAAGATCAATGTCAGCAAAGCAAAGATCCAAAACAGGAACGGTGACATCGGTTAGTGGAGTGATGGAGTAGTGGAGTATTGGAGGGATGAATTCCTGTCCCCGAGCGGCACCCCACTACTCCAGCACTCCAATAACCCGGTTCTGCTCATTTCTTATTGTTCCATTTCAGTACGACACCATGCATTACGCCACCAATCTCGAGGAGCTTTTCCTTGTGATGCACCATGTCCGCGCGCGTAAAACCGGTGATGGTATAGTCCTTGCGCAGGAAAATCGCCTGCTCGGGGCAAACCTCTTCGCACATTCCGCAAAAAATGCAGCGGATCATGTCGATATCGAATGCCTCAGGGTATTTCTCGACTTTGGCGAACCGATCGGTTGAGGAAATTTCGCCCGGAATAATTTTAATCGCGCGTGGCGGGCAAATGAATTCGCAGAGCTGGCATGCCACGCAACGCACACGCCCGTCTTCATCGCGGACAAGCGCGGGTGCGCCGCGATAATAGTCCGGCAAGTTGCCGTCCCAGGTTTGTTCGGGGTACTCCATCGTAACCTTGGTGCGGCCGAGCAGCAGGTTCTTGAAATGCTTAAACGTAATAGCCAGTCCGGCGACGATGGCAGGCAAATACAATCGCTCGCGCCAGTTTAGTTTCGCTCGTGGAACAGTGATAGCCATGGTTAAAATGACGAATGACGAATGCCAAACGACGAATTAATGACGAAGCGCAAATGACGATTATATCCGGATCCGCAACTTACGTTTCGGATTTCATCATTTGGGTTTGTTCCCTCATTGGTCATTCGTATTCCATCATCAACTGGGCAGAAAAGCCATTATCGCCGCAACAATGAAAATGTTAACGAGCGCGATCTCGAAGAAGAAGAGCCAGCCGAGACGCATAAGTTGGTCATAGCGAAATCGGGGCAGGGTCCATCGCACCCACATAAAAAAGAAAATGATGATGGCAACCTTTGCGAAGAAGACTGCGATATTGATCAGGCCGAAGATCCATCCGTGCGACCCATCGGGAATTCCCGGTAGATGCCAGCCGCCAAAAAATAAAGTCACGATAACAGCGGATCCAGTGATCATGGCGGCGTATTCGCCCAGGAAGTAAAGAGCGAACTTCATCGAGCTATATTCGGTGTTATAACCGCCGGCCAGCTCCTGCTCCGCCTCGGGAAGATCAAATGGCAGCCGGTTTGTCTCGGCAAAAATTGCGATCGTGAAAACGACGAATGAAACGATCATCGGAATGGCAAGCAACCATTTCCATGGGTTTGCCCAGTCGCCGATGAACGGTGCGATGAACCAGCCATGCTCAATCTGGTAACGCACCACACTGGTCAGACGCAAATTGCCCACCAGCAGAAAAACGGGAATGACAGCAAGGCCGAGCGAGAGCTCGTAAGAGAGCATTTGTGCACTGGAACGAATCCCTCCTAGAAACGGATACTTGGAATTCGACGCCCAACCGCCAATGACGATTCCGTAAACGCCAAGCGAAGCGATGGCGAATACAAACAGAATTCCGACGTTCACATCGGCGATTACCATCGGGACTCCGAACAGCGTGCTACCAAAAGGAACAACGGCGATGGTGATGATAGCCGGCATCACCGCCAGACACGGCGCGAGCCAGTAATAAAATGTGTTCGCGGCGCGCGGCGTGAAATCCTCTTTCAGCAACAATTTGAACATATCGGCAATTGGCTGGAGAAGGCCGGCCGGTCCGACACGATTTGGCCCGAGCCGATCCTGAATTGCCGCGCTGACCTTACGCTCGGCGTAAACCGTGTAGGAAACCATTGGCAGGATCACGACAAAAAGAATCCCGATGATCTTGAGCAGGGAAGTGATGATGAAAAAGGATTCCGGAGTCATGGCGATCTTGGGGAGACGGCGCGGCGTCTTGTCTGCATTGCGACGGCTTGCTCGATTTTTTCTTCGTCGCTGGGCTGGGCTGGCGGCAATTCTTCCATTTGCAAGATGTGCGCTCCGAGGTCGCCGATCTTACTCAACGTCAAACCGGTGAATTGCGGGGCCGTCTCGCTGATTCGGCGAAAAACATCGTCGATTGAGAGAAGAGAGTCTCCTCCGTCGACTGCCTGGAGCAAGTCCCGTAAAATTTCCCAATCGTCGCGCGCGTTACCGGGCGGCCGCACCGCGCGATTTAATCGTTGTAAACGGCCTTCGCCATTGACCATCGAACCGCGTTTTTCGGCGAAACCGCATCCAGGCAGAAGCACTGTCGCTTTTTCCGTCGCCTCATTCGGCAAAACATTCATCATGATCAACACAGGGAGCTGCGCGAGTTGTTCAACGGGTATGCCCAAATGCATTGTGTTTTCTTTCAGAATCACCAGCGCCTTAATTTTTCCCGTTTTCACGGCATCGGCGATCGCAACTAGGTTCGCGCCCGGTTCAGATTGCGATCCAAGAATGAGCCGCGCGCCATTTGTATTTGGATTACGGTCTTCGCTGAGCAGGATGTTATCTCCGGGCTCGCGGCGCGGGACAATATCGATTCGCTGCGTACCTAATGACTTCGCTAACTGCGATGTGAGCCAAAGCTCTTCGTTCGTCATCCGACCAGAAGCAATGATGGCAATTTCCGGACCGGAGAACCCTTTTAGCTGAAGCGCAGCTTGCGCGATTGCGGTGGACCAGTCAGCGGGGATGAGTTTTTCCCCGAAACGAATCTGCGGTTCGAGTAAACGGTTTTCAGCTTCGAGATATTTAAAGTTCAGCCGTCCGTAGTCACACATCCAACATGAATTGACGTGATCGTTCTCACGCGGCGTTTGTCGATAGATAACATCCTCACGGCTGCCGATGACGGTATTGCAACCGGTGGCACAACTGGTGCAGATGCTTTTCGTTTCCTTCAGGAACCAGACGCGCATCTTGAAGCGGAAATCGGTGGAGGTGAGCGCACCGACCGGACAAATATCGACCGTGTTAAGCGAATAATTATTTTCAAGCCGCTTGCCGGGATGCGCCGTCAGCACAGTATAGCTGCCGCGATCGACAAACCCGAGCACGTCATCGTGCGCGATCTCGTGACAAAAACGAATGCAGCGCGAACAAAGAATGCAGCGCTCGTCATCAAGTGTAACGCGTGGCCCGAGCTCCACGTTTTTCGGTTTCTTGACTTTGTTTTCAAGAAAACGCGATTTGCTCGTGCCAAAATCGACGCTGAACTCCTGTAACCGGCATTCTCCCGCTTGATCGCAGATCGGACAATCGAGCGGATGATTGATGAGTAGAAACTCCATCACACCGCGCTGGCATTCCTTCACCAAAGGAGAATTGGTCCGGACGCCCATTCCCTCGGCGACATCCTGGGCGCAGGAAATTTGCGGGCGCGGCATCCAGTTGATGATCGGTTTGTTATCCGGACCAAGCTCTGGTTTGCGGTCTGGCCCGAGCTTTGGAAATCCCATTTCCGTGAGGCACATCCGGCAATTGCCCGGCGAGCTCAGTTTCTTGTGATAACAATAGCGTGGCACATAACTGCCAACCTGTTCGCACGCTTCGATCACGCGCGTGCCTTTTGGAAATTGATGCCACACACCATCAATCTGGACGTTAAGGAGTGGGACCGATTCCGTTGTGCCACTCATTTCCTACTCTTTCTCTTGCTCCTGCTCTTGCTCAAAGCTGAATGAAAAATGAGCCTCATCGCGCACTACTGCAGTTCCGGATTCAAACTCATAGCCTAACCCCTTCAATAGCCCCATAAGCATATTCACGATCTGAACTAGCTTTTCCTTTCCGATATCAACCTGCTCCGCCGTTATCAGTTTCCGTGAGGCCAACACGTCAAGACTGGCTGCTGACTCGAGTGTTGAGCCGAGGGCGACATCGAAAAATCGCGCGCGATCTCTTCTCGAAAACTTTCCATTCCCTTCCGCTATGTTCAGCGGAATGCTCGTTGCAGCACGATCGAGTTGGTCTTTAGCAGCAGCCTTTGCTTCGATTGATGGCACGAGTTCGCCGACCCACTCGTTAAAGGCGAGTGAAACTTGATAAACGTTCAGCTTTTCGTGATCAAAATGCGCTTTCATTTTCCAAATTAGAGCAAGAGCATGAGCATGAGAAAGAGTAAGAACTAAATCGTGCCTGCGGCTCCCGCTTTTTCCCAACCCGGATCATGGGCCATGGGAACTGTAGGAATCGACTCCTCTTCAATGAGCTCCTCCGGCGTATATTCAGGCGGTAGCGGCGGCGGCATCGGCTTTTTGGCGCGAGCGGCGAATTCTTCGGGAAATTTCTGGACAAAGCTTTGCGTTGGCCAGGCGCAAGCTTCGCCAAATGCACAGATGGTACGTCCGGCGATATTATCGCCAATGCTCTTTAGCGTGTTTGGATCTTCTGTTACACCGCCGCCGCGCAACATGCGGTCGGTGATTTTCTTCATCCAAAGCGAGCCCTCACGGCAAGGTGTGCACTGACCGCAGCTTTCGTGTGCATAGAACTCGTTGATGTTATTGAGCACCCAAACCACGTCGCGAGAGTCATCCAGCACAATGACACCGCCCGAACCGGCCATCGAACCGGCTTCGGCTAGCGAATCGAAATCCATCGGGATTTCGTCAACCGACATCTCGCGTTCGATTATTGATCCGTCAGGCTGGCGCTGTTTCAGTTTGAACCGCTCATCGGCCCGAAGGACCTTTGCAGAGCTGCCACCCGGAATGATCGCCTTGAGTTTTCGGCCCTGTCTCAATCCGCCGGCCATTTCATAAACAAGCTGACCCATGGTCACCGCGCCCACTTCAATTTCGAAATAACCGGGTCGCTGCACGTCTCCGCTCACGCAGACGATTCTTGTGCCAGTGTTGTTAGGCCGGCCTAGGCGGGCATATTCCGCGCCACCCATGGCGATGATGTGTTTCACATTGCAAAGCGTTTCCACGTTGTTCACGATTGTTGGGCACATGTAGAGACCCAGCACGGCCGGGAAATACGGCGGCTTGATTCGTGGATAGCCGCGTTTGCCTTCCAGCGATTCGATCAGGCCAGTCTCTTCGCCACAGATATAAGCGCCTGCTCCGCGGTGGATGTAAACCTCGGCATCGAATCCGGAGCCGAGAATATTTTTTCCAAGGAAATTATGTTCCCGCGCTTCTTCGATGGCGCGTTCAAGGATTTTTGCGCCTTCAGGGAATTCACCTCTGATATAGATGTAAGCCGTGCGCGCGTTCAACGCGAAACAGGAGATTAGAATTCCTTCGAGTAGCTGATGTGGGTCTTCGTGGATGATGTAGCGGTCCTTGAACGTGCCTGGCTCGGACTCGTCGGCGTTACAGATCAAATACACCGGTCGTTTTTCGTCCGGTCTGATGAAACTCCACTTCAAGCCGCACGAAAAACCTGCGCCACCGCGACCGCGCAATCCCGAGTTCTTGACTTTATTGACAATCTCCGCGCGCGACATCGTTAGCGCTTGCTTCAATTGTTCGTAGCCCCCGGCGCGCAGGTAACAATCGATGTCGGTTGTCCAATCTTCGCGCCCGATGTTCTTAAAAATCAATCGACGTTCCAGGGAGTGCGCAGGTGTTGGATGCCCAATTTTTCGGGTTTGATTTTGGATGACCTCCCTAGCGGAATCGGGATTTACGTTTTCGTGCAGCTCTTCGTTCACCATGCAAACGGGCGCCGTGCCACAGCTCGCGAGGCATTCAACGAACTCGACGCTGTAATTGCCATCGGCACTAACAGAAATGGGATCATGCATTCCCTCGCCCTGTCGTTCGCGCCTAATTCCAGTCGCCGCGCATAGATTTTCCATTAATTGAAAGCTGCCAGCCATGGCGCAGCTGAGCGTGCGACAGACGCGGATGTGCGTCTTGCCGGCGGGTTCCTGACGAAACATCGGGTAAAAGGTGACCAGCTCGAGAATGTTAATCGGCTCGAGGCCGAGCTTCGCGGCGATCCAGATTACTGCTTCATCGCTGATGAAACCGAAATGTTCCTGCCACAAATGGAGCAGCGGCATTGCCGCGCTC
>DATIOX010000171.1:0-16023 GCA_035472675.1 Candidatus Dormiibacterota bacterium | reverse complement strand
ACGGTGCAAAGATCCGTGATGAATCGCGCGTGAAAGATGCCCCAGAAGCCATGTATTTGTGGCGAAAAATTGCTGAGCCGCGCTGGCTCGGTGCGCACGAAAACATTTTGCAAGCCCGTTCAGGCGGCAGACTCGCGATCATCTCAAGACCCGCCCGGAAGCGGCGGCAACTCGAAATTGCGTGCACATCACGCACTGATTCCCGAAAACTCGTCGAAGAATTTGGCGGACGCATCGAGAAATTGCCGCCCAATTGGCTCAAGCGATTCGCGGACGCCGAAAAGAGGAAACCGCTCAGGATTGGCGCACGACTGGTCATCGCCAAAAGCAGAGTGCGGGCGCAATGCTGTCGCGGCCGCTGTCCTCAGCGGATCTACACTCGCCGCGCTCGACCACATGCGCTGAGGACAGCGTGCACTACAGCGCGGGTCAAGGAACCGCGGCTCCTCGTCATTCCCGCGTCCGCGGCGTTTGGAACAGGAGAACATGCAACGACGGCAATGTCCCTCGGTCTCCTCGAGCGCTTGACTCGCGAATGGAAGAATAGCTGGTCGCTTGCCGACCTTGGAACCGGGAGCGGAATTCTCGCTCTCGCGGCGGAACGCTTCGGCTCCAGACGCGTGGTTGGCATTGATGTCGATCCGAAAGCGATTTCCGTAGCGAAAGCAAACGCCCGCCTTAACAAAATCGATAATGTCGATTTTAAATTGGGCGATCTTCGTAAATGGAAGTCCTGGGCCGGGAAGGACATTGTTGCTGCGAATCTTTATAGCGAGTTGTTGATCGAAATTCTTCCGAAACTCAAACGCGGTCATTGGCTGATTCTTTCCGGCGTGCTGCGCGTCCATGAAAACAGACTCTTTCATGCTCTGCGACGGAACAAGATTGAGATCGTGAAAGTAAACCGTCGGGGGAAATGGATCGCTGTGCTGGCGAAGGCACCGCATGCGTCCCGCCTGCGAATTAGCCCAAGGTCAGATCAGAAGTCTACGCGACTTTGGATTTGCGCGAGTAAACTCTGACAGATACGTTCTTTCAGCCTTGGCGGCTTCGGTTTCTCTGCATTCCACGCGGTTTAAACACGAGCCGCGGCTGAAACAGACACCATGCAGAACGAACAACTCGCCTATGTCGCCGTCACCCCGCACTCGATGCGCAAATCGCGCACCGGCGGCATCGTTGGCCGGCTGATTTCCCGCACAGGACTCGATCTGGTTGGCGGACGCATGTTTGCACCGGGTCCGGAGTTAACCAAACGCTACGCCGAGATGATCGTGACGGAAACCGATCCGCGTCATCGCGCGACACAAAAGCTAATTCGCGAGTACGTTCTGAAGAATTTCACAAGCGAGATAAGCGGACAACGCCCGTGTGTTTTGTTCCTCGTTTTTCGCGGTCCGGAGGCGGTCGAAAAGATTCACGGCACGGTTGGTCATATCGTTCACGAGCGCACCAGCGGCGAAACGATTCGCGACACCTACGGAGATTACATCACAGATGATTCAGGGAAGGTAACTTACTTTGAGCCCGGAGTATTGGCGACTTTCGATCCAAAAGCAGTTGAGCACGATTTGAAGCTCTGGGCGGAATTTTCCGATTCTGACGGCGGAATTTTGGATCGGGTTGTCCCCTTCCCCGCCAACGCGCAAGTCGAAAAGACGCTGGTCCTGATCAAACCCGACAATTTCAGGTTTCCAAATCTGCGGCCGGGCGGGGTCATTGAAGTATTTTCCCGCTCGGGGCTCTCCATCATTGGATTCAAAGTTCATCGGATGAGCGTTACGCAAGCGGAAGAATTCTACGGCCCTGTGCTGCCGGTTCTTGAGAAAAAACTTGGCCCAAAGAGCGGCCGCGAAAACTGGGAAAGCATTGTCGAATTCAT
This sequence comes from Candidatus Dormiibacterota bacterium, assembly GCA_035472675.1. GTDB lineage: Bacteria > Verrucomicrobiota > Verrucomicrobiia > Chthoniobacterales > UBA10450 > Udaeobacter. The sequence continues at coordinate 14,141 of DATIOX010000171.1, read as the reverse complement.
GGCCGGGCAAAAGCCAAGCGAATGTCCGCGTGAAGAACTCGACGCTGCCGGAACGGAAAAATCGATCGCCATTGTTTATCAGGGCGTTGATGCGGTCCGTAAGATTCGCGATGTGCTCGGCCCAACCGATCCAGCCAAGGCGCCGCCAGGCTCGATCCGGAGAGAATTTGGCCAGACCATCATGATCAACGCCGCGCACGCCTCGGATTCTGTTGAGAACGCCAAACGCGAAATGGCAATCATTCGAATCGACGAGAATAATTTCAAACCTCTCATTGAAAACTTCTACCGGCGCCCCTAGCTTGCGCTCCATTTTGAACCATCCCACAACCAGCCCTACTCCTATGGAAATTTCCGAACGCGCTGCTCAACTGAGTCCTTCGCTTACGCTCTCGATCGATAGCAAGGCTAAAGCCATGAAAGCCGAGGGCATAGATGTTTGCGGCTTTGGCGCAGGCGAACCGGATTTCGATACGCCCGAACATATAAAAAAGGCTGCGATCGACGCATTGGAGGCCGGTTTTACAAAATATACGCCCAGCGCCGGCATCCCGGAATTGCGTCAGGCGATCGCGGAAAAATTGGCTGCCGATAACGACCTGAATTATCGCGGAACGCAGATCATCGTGAGTAACGGCGCAAAACACGCGTGCTACAACGCGATCCTCGCCACATGCCAGCCGGGCGATGAAGTCGTCATTCCCGCGCCCTATTGGGTCAGCTATCCGGAGATGGTCAGATTGGTCGGCGCTGAACCCGTGATCGTGCCGACTAGCGAGCGCCACTCCTGGAAAATGCGGGCCGAAGACTTTGAAAATGCAATGACCCCTCGCACGAAGATGTTGATCATGAACAGTCCCTGTAATCCGACCGGGTCTGTTTATACGCGGGAGGAATTGCAGGCGATTGTCGATGTTGCTGCTGAAGAAGACATTTACATTTTGTCGGACGAAATCTACGAGAAACTCGTTTATGACGGTGCAAAACATGTGAGCATCGGCTCGCTGTCCGAGGCGGCCTACGATCTGACGATTACAATCAACGGGTTTAGCAAAACGTACGCAATGACAGGCTGGCGGCTTGGTTATCTGGCGGCGCCCGAGGCTGTAGCCAAAGCGGTCGATTCCATTCAAAGCCATACCGCATCCAATCCTTCTTCTTTCTCGCAGTACGGCGCACTCGCTGCTTTAAAGGGCGATCAACAACCGATAATCGACATGCGGGAAGAGTTCGACATGCGCCGCAATTACATGTTCGACCGCGTCTCGAAGATTTCCAACGTTACTGCCGTCAAACCGGAGGGCGCATTTTACGTGCTGGTGAATATCAGTCAGCTTGGACTGACTTCGCAAAATTTCGCCGATCGCCTGCTAAGTAAAGCCAACGTCGCTGTCGTTCCCGGAGCCGCCTTCGGCGACGATCGCACCGTCCGGCTCAGTTACGCCACCAGTATCGACGTAATCAAAAAAGGGTTGGATCGCTTCCAAGACTTTTGCCGCACGCTGTAACAATCACCTATTGGCGATTGGGGATTGCGAATTTCAGCGCGAACTGATAGCGGAATTAATCGGAATCCGCACTCCGAAATCCGCATGTCTTCCGGTTCTCTCGCGCTCATTCTTCACGCGCATCTGCCGTTCGTTCGCCATCCCGAGCACGAGCATTTTCTGGAAGAAGACTGGTTCTTCGAAGCAATAACGGAGTGTTATGTCCCGCTGGTGCGCATGATGCAGCGCCTGATCGATGAGCATGTGCCGTTTAAGCTTGCCATGTCGTTCACGCCGACGCTCTGCGCAATGCTGCAGGACAAGTTGCTTTGCGAGCGTTACGTACGGCATCTTGATTCGTTAATCGATCTCGCCACGCGTGAACGGAAACGAAACCGCAATCACCCGCCGCTGCGCGAGCTCGCGGACTTTTATTTCAAAATCTTTCGCGAAACCCGGCGCTTCTTTGTCGATGAATGCAAATGCGATTTGCCTGCCACTTTTCGCGAACTGCGGGAAAGCGGCGGACTTGAAATCGTTGCGTCGGCGGCCACGCATGGCTTGCTTCCCCTGCTCCAGGAGCCGGTTATAGCCGAGGACAGTGACCTTGGCGTTCGAGCGTTTACCTTGTCCACGCCGTCGCGGTCAACGTCCGCGGGGATGAAAGCAGCGCGGGCCCAGATTTTGATTGGACGCGATGTCTATGTGGATCTTTTCGGTGTCGAGCCTCGCGGATTTTGGCTGTCTGAATGCGCTTACGGACCGGGTCTGGAATCCATTTTGCAAGAGGCAAATATTCGCTGGTTCGTTCTCGACACGCACGGCCTGTTGTTTGGAAAGCCGCGTCCGCGTCGCTCGATTTACGCACCTTGTTACACGCCGGCCGGGCCGGCGGCGTTTGCACGCGATCGTGATTCAAGCCGACAGGTTTGGAACGCACAGGGAGGTTATCCTGGTGACCCCGCGCACCGGGAGTTTTATCGCGACGCCGGATTCGACCTTCCACTGGAACATTTGGGACCAGTTGCTCGCGGCACCCGGAAATTCTCCGGCGTGAAGTATCACCGCATCACCGGGGCCGGTGGCCAGAAGGAATTATACGATCCAGCCGCTGCAGAAAGAATCGCCGAAAGGCAAGCCCTTCATTTTCTCGAGGAACGCCGAAGTCAGATCCGTGAAGTCGCCGCGGAGGGGTTTGACCCGATTGTGGTCGTTCCGTTTGATGCCGAACTATTTGGACATTGGTGGTTTGAAGGCCCCGGTTTCCTCGAACAATTCATTCGCCAGTCAGCAATCGAGCGGGATTTTCGTCTCTCCACACCGAGCGAATATCTGGCGGCGAATCCGACACAGCAAATCATTGAACCAGCAATCTCGACGTGGGGCGAGAATGGGTATTTTGAAGTTTGGCTGAATCCTAGCAACGCGTGGATCTATCCACAGCTGCACATCGCCGCACAGCGAATGAGTGACGCTGCGCGCCGATGTACTTCTGCTGTTGTACGGCAACCGCTCCGGTTGCCAAGCGAGAACCCGCCAGACGAAGCGCCTGCCCTACAACTTGCCGATCGTGTTCTAAAGCAACTTGCCCGCGAACTTTTACTGGCTCAGTCCAGCGATTGGGCGTTTTTGATGAAAACCGGGGCTGCACGTGAGTACGCGACCAAGCGCACCATCGATCATCTCGCTCGCTTCAACCGTTTACACGATCAACTCGTCACGAATACGGTGGATGAAAAATTTCTACGGGAGTGCGAATGGCGCGATAATCTTTTTCCAAACCTGAACTGGCGTTACTACATCTAGTCACTTGTCATTCCGAGCGAAGTCGCTTGCCCCGCTGTAGCTTTATGCGAAGGAGGAATCTCTATCTCTCGTTATCAATTAATTCGAGATGTCTCGGCTCCGCTCGACATGACAACAAAGGTCAAAACAGCGATTCTGACAGTGTTCTTGGCTTCTGCGGCGCTGGCACAAGAATCTCAAACGCCGACTCCTTCGGCGACGCCGGAGGAGTCTCCTTCTTTGTCGCCCATTCCGATAGAATCTCTTACGCCGACACCCGAATCAGAGCAGACGCCTTCACCTTCACCTGCGAGAACTGTCCGCATCAGTTTTGTACCACCGCCGTTGGAAGGCAGGATCAGCCTCGGAATTTACGATTCAAAAGGAAAGCTACTTCGCGTTTTGCACCACGAAGCGGACCTCAACGAATTCAAAATGGGTGCGGACGCGCTCGTGACGCAATGGGACGGGAAAAATGACCTTGGCGAAGATTTGCCTGCTGGGAAATATGACGCTCGTGGTTATCTCGTCGGTCCTCTCAAAGTGGAAGACCTCAACCAAGCCGCAGCTTCCGCTCCCGAAAACAGCTCGAATACAAGCATTAAAGTGAACCTCATGCCAAATCCGTTAGCAGACGACACGCGAGCACTCGTCGAACTCGCCGCGGGGTTTGACAACGACGGAAGCTACTTGAAAACAAACGACGGTCTGCGGTTGTTCACGATAAGTGAGTCGCCGAATTTAAGTCGTGTATCGATTATGAAGAAGGGCGATAAATCGGTCGATATCTGGCAAACCGATGGCACCGTTTTTCACCAATTCCGCATCTCGAATGTGGACCAGATGATGGCGTTCGATTGCGGGGAATTCGAATTGAAGTGAGCTGTAGCGGCGGTCTGTTAGTCACGCCGTAGGCTTAGAAGGCGGATGACCGGCATCGACTCCAAAGAACGGTGCTCGCCGCGGCGAGCACCGCTACAACATCTGGTCACACGGCGAAATCTCTGTTAGGTAAGCGCCAATGGCCTCGACTCCTGAGATTCAACAAACAGTTGGCAAAGCGGCCAGCTTTACCGGCACCGCGCTGCATACGGGTGACAAAGTCACTCTGAAACTGCATCCCGCGCCGGTGGATCACGGAATAAAGTTCAAGCGCAAAGATCTGCAGGATGAGCCGACCATTGATGTGAAGATCGAGAATCTTAAAACGGTCGAGCGCGCCACGACCATCGGTGAAGGGTCGGTGCGAGTGCACACGGTCGAGCATATTCTGGCCGCGCTGTCGGCAATGGGCGTGGACAACGCCATCGTCGAGCTGGACGCAAACGAGCCGCCAATCGGAGACGGCAGTGCGCAGCCTTATGTCGATCTCGTCAAGAAAGCCGGCGTAACTGCGCAGGACGAGCCGCGAAAGTTTTTCAACGTGCGCGAGCCGATGCACGTGGAAGCGAAAACGGGCGCGCTGCTCGTTTTACTGCCGGACGATAAATTTCGCATCTCATGCACCCAGGCCGGACCGAATAACCGGTTTACACAGTTTCTGTCGATGGAAGTTACGCCCGCGGTCTTCGAACGCGAGATCGCTCCTGCACGAACATTTGTTTATTACGAAGATGTTAAGCCGCTCATGGATAAAAATTTGATCAAGGGGGGCAGTCTCGAAAATGCGATCGTGGTGCGAGGAGACGCGGTGCTAAGCAAGGAACCGTTGCGTTTTGGCGACGAATTCGTGCGGCACAAAATTCTCGATATTATCGGCGACCTGGCGCTGGTCAGCCGCCGTATCCGGGGCCATGTCGTGGCAGTAAAACCCGGTCACGCCACCAATGCGGACCTGGCCCGCTTAATTGCACGCGAACAGACACGCAGAAGCGCCCTGGCCGCGCCGCGCACAATTCCAAGCGGCGACGGCGGACTCGACGCTGATCAAGTAATGCAAATCTTGCCCCATCGGTTCCCGTTTCTCATGGTGGATCGAATTATCAGTTTCGAAACTGAAACCAAATGCGTCGGCGTCAAAGCGGTCACGATTAACGAGCCATTCTTTCAAGGACACTTCCCGGGACACCCGGTGATGCCCGGTGTGATGCAAGTCGAGGCCATGGCGCAAGTGGCCAGTATCCTCTTGTTTAAACTGGCGAAAAGTACCAGCCGCATCGGCTATTTCATGAGCGCGGACGGCGTGAAGTTCCGCAAGCCTGTTTTGCCCGGAGATACGATTTTTGTCCACGCTGAGCTGACGAAATCGCGCGGCGAACGACTGGCGAAAGCCAAATGTCATTGTGTGGTGAATGACGCGGTCGTTTCCGAAGCCGAATTGATGTTCACGTTCCTCGATAAATGAGCAGAATGAGCCCTCACCCTACCTTCTTTCTTACAAAGGGCGAGGCGTCCCACGATTACGCGCCATTTGCGAATGCTCAAGCCAGCAGCGCAAAGCCTTCCGGCTCTCCCCTTGGCGAAGGGGAGAGGATTGAGGTGAGGGGTTGGGAGACATGAGCGACGGGCGGATTCATCCGACCGCCATTATCGATCCAGGCGCCGAAATCGGTGCGGGAACGATCGTAGGGCCCTACTGCGTTATTGACCCCGACGTTGTGCTTGGCCCAAACTGCTGGCTTCAACATCACGTCACGCTCTGCGGACCGATGAAGGCTGGAGCAAAGAACAGGTTCTACGCGTACTGCTCCATCGGCCAGCAAACGCAGGACTTAAAGTATCGCGGCGAACCGACTTATCTGGAAATCGGCGATGAAAACACGTTTCGTGAATTCGTGACGGCGCATCGCAGCACAACGAGCGAAGGCAAAACGCGAATCGGTAATCGCGGAAATTTTCTCGCCTACAGCCATATCGGACACGATTGCACCGTTGGCGATCACGTCATCTTCTCGAACAACGGTACCTTGGGTGGCCACGTGCAGGTGGGAGATTATGCGGTGATGGGTGGTCTCACAGCGGTTCATCAATTTTGCCGGATCGGACGGTTCGCGATCACTGGCGGCTGCTCGAAAATTGTCCAGGACGTTCCGCCATTCATGATCGCCGATGGTAACCCCGCGGAAATTCGCGGGATTAATCTGGTCGGCTTGGAACGCAAAAATTTTCCGGCCGAAAGCGTGAAGCTAATCAAAGAGGCGTTTCGCTTGATTTACCGCTCCAAATACAATACCCGCCAGGCACTCGAAGCAGTGCAGAAAGAATTGCCTCCGATCGAAGAAATCAGCGAAATCGTCCGGTTCATTGAACAAAGCGAACGCGGAATTATTCGTTGAATTGATATGCGGATGATACGGATGGAAAATTTGAGTCTTCTCGTTTCAGCCGGCTATCGTGAAGACCACCAGAATTAGACGAATTTTATCTGCAATAAACTGCAGATTTTTCAGGCCGAATTCTCGTTAGGCGCACATCGGATCCTCTGGAGATGCGAATGACCACATGCAGGATCGCAATCGCCTCGGTATTGCTGCTATCGGTTCCTGTTCAACTTACTTTTACTGCTTCGGAGTCGGTGCTAAGTCAGGAGAAGCAACAGGTCACAAGACTAGTAGAGCGCTTTCTCCAGGCATTCGAGAAACGTGTCCATGTGCACGCTTCCAACGTTCCCGTCCTACGACAGAGTCCTGCTCCCAAAACTGTTAAACCTGCTCAAGCACATGAGGACCGTACTCCTAACTAGACGTCTGAGGCAGTCCGTCAAAAGATTCCCGAACTGCGATCGATCGCATCGCCGCATCAAACGATCGACAATTGTACCTCTAGAAATGGAGCTTCAGCCCGTCATATGCGATGTGTGTGCAAGCGGGAAGCCGAGATTCTGCGGATTGCGGAAGGTCGTGGCAGATGTGCGTAAAGTAAGTCGCCTCAGGCTTTACGTGCGCGGCCACTTCCAGCGCTTGCCCAACGCTCAGGTGTGTCGGATGCGGTCTGTCCCGCAGCGCATCGATGATCAAGACTCTTACACCAGAGATAAGATCGACAATCGCATCTGGCACTGCGCTGCAGTCGCTTAAGTAGGCCACAAGTTTTCGATCCGCGCGCGAGAAAAGATAGCCGTTCACCATGGAGTTGCCATGAGGCACCGATAGCGGTGTGACGAGGGTCTCGCCCAGTTTAAACGGGCCACGAATTATATGCGCCTCGGGCTTTAGATAATATGGAACTGGATTGCTGGTGTTGAACGCAAATTGAAACACCCGCTCCAAATCACGCATTGTTTCAGGCGATGCATAGACCGGCATGGAGCCTCGCGCGTGCGAAAAGCGTCGGAGATCGTCAAACCCCATGATAGGATCGGTGTGCGAATGCGTAAAAACGACTGCATCTACGCGGCGAATGCCTTCTCGGAGCGCCTGTGTTCGAAAATCGGTTCCCGTATCCACTACCCAGGCACATTCCGGCGTTTCGACATAGATCGACGAGCGCAGCCGCTGGTCGCGGGGGTCGGGCGACTGGCAGGCATCGCAATCGCAGCCAATCATCGGCACGCCTTGTGACGTTCCGGTCCCAAGAAAGGTGACCGCAAGTTGAGAGTTGAAAGTTAGTTGTTGAGAGTTTGAAATCTTCGGAGTCGTAACTCTCAGCTCTCAACTAATAACACTCAACTTTCCCATGCCTGCTGTCCTCAGCTTACTGCGAATCAAAAACCTCGCGCTCGTGGAGGAGCTCGACTGGCAAATGGCGCCGGGCTTTGTCGCCGTGACTGGAGAAACCGGTGCGGGCAAATCGATCATCATCGGAGCGCTGCAACTCTTGCTGGGCGAGCGCGCGGATAAATCGTTGATTCGCACCGGCGCCGATCTTTGCACAGTGGAAGCGGTCTTTGCAGGTCGCGACCTGCAAAAACTAAATCCAGAACTCGTCGAGGCTGGGATCGAGCCGTGTGAGGATGACCTGATCATCAAGCGCAGCTTCTCGGTTGCCGGCGGCACGCGTCAGTTCATCAACGGTTCGCCAACGACATTGTCGATCTTGAAAAAGCTCGGCGACGACCTCGTCGATCTTCACGGGCCGCACGATCACCAATCGTTGCTCTCGCCCGAGACGCAATTGAGCTTGCTTGATTCGTTCGCGCGCGCCGAAGACCGGCTCGATGAATATCGGAAGCATTATCGGCAATTACAGGCTCTGCTCGAGGGACATGCTGCGTTGGACACCGCGGAAACCGCACGTGAACAGGAACTCGATCTCCTTCGTCATCAGGTTGCGGAGATCAAGTCTGCGAATCTGGCCGCACACGAAGAAGATGAAATCGAAAAGCGCTACAAGCTCGCGAGCAATAGTAAGCGGCTGATTGAACTGGCCAGCGCGATCGCCAACAATCTTTCCGAAGTAGATGATTCCGTTCTTTCTCAGCTCGCCGAAACGCAGCGGCTGCTCCGCGAATTGGAAAGGATCGACAATTCGATTGCGCAATTTTCATCGGCGCACGCTGCCGCTGTGGTCGAGCTTTCCGAGATCTCGCGCGCTCTTTCCGCGTACGCCGAAAAACTTGATCTCGATCCACAACAACTCGCCTCACTAGAGCAACGCGTTTCGCTCTTTGAAACTCTGAAGCGCAAATATGGTGGCTCGATCGCCGACGTGATCGCGTTCGGCGAGCGCGCGGCGGAACGAATGCGAAAAATCGAAGGTCGCGACGCGGAGCTGGAGCGCCTCGCAAAAGAAATTGAGAATGTTCGCGCTCAAATGAACCGCGTGGGCGATGCGCTTCGCAAGCTTCGCAGGAAAGCTGCGCCGAAACTGTCGGAAAATATCCGGCAAAACCTCCGCGATCTCGGATTTCGCCAATCTGAATTCGAAGCGAAACTTGCCGCGCTTGATGAACCGCGCCCGAATGGATTCGATTCGGTAGAATTACTTTTCTCGCCCAATCCAGGCGAACCGCTCAAATCGCTGCGCGCCATCGCGTCGAGCGGCGAAATCTCGCGCCTGATGCTGGCGATCAAATCTGCGCTGGCCGCGCATGATGCGATTCCCCTGCTCGTGTTCGATGAGATCGACACGAACGTCGGCGGCGAAATCGCGCATGCAGTTGGGGCGAAGATGCAAACGCTGGGGCGGGATCATCAGGTGATTTGCATCACGCATTTGCCGCAAGTCGCTGCGACAGCATCTTCACACTTCGTTGTGACCAAGGACGTCACGCACAGGCGCACGTTTTCCAATTTGCGCGAAGTGACTGGGAAAGGTCGCCAGGAAGAGATTGCGCGAATGCTCGGTGGCAAAAGCGAATCAGCGCTTGAACTCGCTGCGAGTTTATTACAGCAGAAGTAATCATACGGGTTGCTGTGGCGGCAGCCGTGTCGGCTGCAAATCGCTGCCTCTCGCGGGCGATACGCCAGGCACTACACCGGATCGAAAACCGCAATTATTTCATCACGGACCCCAGCGGCAGCACAGTCTTACCGAATACTTCATTAAGCACCTGGGCGAGTCCGCCGTAGATCGCGGAGAAACCGCAGAAGATCCCTACGTAACCGGTGAAATGTTTGAAGCCGGCGCTCGCGTTCGTGTAGTCGCCGATCGCGAGCAAGAAGAAAAGAATCGTCAGCGAACCAAACACGATCTGCCCGGCGACGTGCAGTCGCAACGTGGCGATAAACATAACAGCGGTGAATAAGCCCCACATCGCCAGATATGCGGCCATTGCCGTGTCATTGGAAGGCGAAGCCCATCCTAGTTTCGCCAGAATGATTAACGTTACGAGCGAGAACCAGAACAATCCGTAAGAAAGAAACGCAGTAGTGGCGAATGTGTTACCCTTCCTCCACTCCATCATACCGGCGATAATCTGCGCAGCGCCGCCATAGCAAATTCCCATTGCCAAAATCATGCTGTTTAACTCGTAAAAACCGGTGTTGTGCAGGTTTAACAGCACAGTTGTCATCCCAAAACCCAGGAGCCCTAGCGGGGCAGGATTTCCGGTCATGTCTTTGATTTGAGTGACAGATTCATTCATGGCGCGGACAGTCTGGCGAAGGAAGGTTCAACAGCGCAATAACAATATCGGGCGTCCCAAAAACGTGCCGTCCCTAACGATTTAACTTGTCGGCGCACCAGCGCCGAAATTATGGTGCCAGTTCGCATATGATTCAGCGCGACTATCTCATCATCGGCGGCGGCATCGGCGGGGCCAGCGCCTGCGAAGGAGTTCGCCGCCACGATAAGCGCGGGAGCGTGACGCTGGTCGGCGCCGAAGCGTTTCCACCTTACAAACGCTGGATTCTGTCGAAGGACTTTTTACGCGAGAAGGATCCACAGCCCAAGAAACTACTCGAGCCCAATGAGGCCTGGTACGAGAAGCACAAGATCGAGACACGATTTGGCGCAGTGGTAACACAGTTCAACATCGATCGGCGCCTGGCAGTGCTCGCCAACGGCGAAAGTATTGAGTTCAACAAGGCGTGCCTGGCGATGGGCAGCCGCCCGGTGCGTCCACTGGTAGCCGGAACCAGCCTCGGCAATGTGATTTATCTGCGAACGATTCGCGATGCGCTTGCGCTAAAAGAGATGGCGACCCTGGAGAAAGGCATCATGGTCGTGGGTGGCGGATTGCTCGCATGCGAGGCGGCGGCCAGTCTTCGGATGATGAAACTAAAGGTCGGTCTTATGCATCGGGATTCCTATTTATTAAACCGATATATCGATCCGGACACCGGCACCTGGCTCACCGACTACTTTGCAAAACACGGAGTGACCTTGTCGATGGGCGAAAGCCTCAATGGCTTTGAGGGCAAAACTGTCCTGCGCAATATCCAGACAAAAAGCGGCAACCGATTTCCGGTTGGCCTCGCAGTGGTTGCCTGTGGCGCCGAACCAAATCTCGACTTGGTCCGCAACACGCCGCTGGCCGGACCACACGGGTCGCCGGTGACCGAATATCTCGAGACGGAAGAAAAAGGGATCTACGCGGTAGGCGACCTGGCATTTTATCCCGATCGGATAATGGGCGGTGTCCGACGCCAGACCCATTGGGACAACGCACGAAGCCAGGGTTTGGTTGCAGGCGCCAATATGACCGGGAAAAAACGTATTCGCTATGAGCAGGTCCCCTGCTTTTGGACGGAAATCTTCGATTTGCGGATGGATTTTGTTGGCGATTTCAGCGCGTCGCCCACGCGTGTTGATGTTCAGGGCACGTACGGAAAGAAAAAATTCACTGCGCGCTACTATCAGGGAGACAAACTGCGCGCGATCTTGCTTTGCCAGAAACCGCCGCGCGACGTGGAAACTGCCAAGACTCAATTGCGCCAGGCGCAGGGTAAATGATCTGTAGCGACGCTCTATGAGCGCCGAAAGCTCTGGGCTTAATATCCCTTAACGCATCGGATCGACGGAAAATTCAGCCATATTTCGGATATCTCTTCGGGCGAATGAAAGCGGCGTGATACAAAACCGCATCAGCCATGTCAAACTGCGTCAGTTCTATCCCTCGGGCGAGACTTAGCCTGCATCGCGCGCGTACCAATCTACTTTCCGGGTCACGTACATTACGATCGCCAGCACGATGAAGAGTGCGATCGCGCCCATCAGTAGTGCGTAATCCTGCTGGCGCAAAGTGATATAGAGAAATGTGTAAACGCCGGCGAGCCCTGCGCCAATCATTAGCGTGCGCGCCCCGCCGCCAAGGAAAAATCGGCAATACCATGTAATCAACCCGGTCGATGCTACCGCCGCGATCAGGTACGCCCAGCTGAACCCAATAAATTCTGAAATGGACAATAGCAGCAGGTAAAACAAGCACAGGGCTGCGCCGACCATCAAATATTGAAACGGATGAATTTTCTGTCGCGCCGTGATCTCAAAGAGAAAGAAAGTTGTAAAAACCAGCACAAGAAACAGCACACCGTATTTGATCGAGCGTTCGACGTAGCGATATGCGTCCAGAATCGACAAAAGCTGAACACCGAAACGGGAATTCGTAACGGAAAGAACACTGAAACGCTCATTGCCGGCGCGACTGGTCCAGGATTGCGGATAATCGCGACCGTAATAGGACACCTTCCATTTCGCATCGAATCCGTCAGGGCGCACCGACCGTTCCGCAGGCAAAAACGCGCCGCGAAAGGCCGGATCAGGCCAGTTCGATTTTAAAGTCGCCTCATTCTGGACCCCAAAAGGCGCGAAATATATTCCTTCGCTCCCATTGAAATCGAGTGGAATGGAAAATTCGGTTTCGCTTGCAATCGGTTGATCGGTACCCAGCGACGCGGTCGCACCGGTTGTGTATCCAGGAACCTGCGAGCCCGGCAGCAACGGGTGCTTGGTGCCGCCCCAGTCGAGCATGAGTGCTTCTCGTGTTCCCCGTAAATCGTTCACTGCGATGGTGACAAACGCATCATTCCATTGCAGGTCCTTTACGTCGATCTTGAGCGGCCCAAAATCGGGCGGCGCAAACTTGCCCGAGAGCGTAACTTGCGCGCGAAAAACCGCCGCACCGTAGATGCCGCGATGTAACATCTGTGTCTCCACGTCACCTGTGATGTGAAGCGTTTCAGGAAGAAAATATGCAATTGCCGTGCCGTTCTCTTCCACTTCGCGTCGCTCCATCTTGCCATCAGGGGCAGGCACTTCTTTGACTACTTTAAACTTGTATTGATACGGGATACCCATCACCGGACCGATCACATTTTGTTCGCTACCCCACGACGATGTGATATCGGCGACCGCTTCATTGCGCCGCTGCAATCGCTCGCGCAATACGCCGGTGATCATCGCGAGTGGAATCAGCAATACAAGGACGAGGGCGCCTACCCCGAGCAGTTTGATTATCGTGCTGTGGCGTTTTCCGAATGAGGGCTGCCACTTTGGTAACGGCGGCGGCGGCGTTTGGGCTTCAGGCATGCCACGATGTTGAATAAGCAATATTGATTAGGCAATCAAGCTAATCGTCCGCCGCTGTATTTCCCAGCCAATTTCCGAATGAAGCCGGAACTCGTTAGGTCTGAGTTCGCGATTGGCGACGAATTCGCGCCGCTTCGCGCATGAACCGCGGATTTCGAACTATCTTCGTTGAGGTATTTTCAGTTGAACCGCTTCGTTCAAACAACGACAAGCAATCAATCAAGCGTCTCCCGCGCCAGTTAACCAATTCCTGGCTGATGCAGTTTAGTCCGCTGCGGGCGCATAAGGACCGGAAAACATCAGCGCTCATCGTCGGATTACGGTGATGTTCCCAGTCGAGGATCTTTATTTTGCGAAGAACTTTGCGCATCGGTTCGGGAACGCGTTCCGATAGCGAGTCAGCATATGCGCCGAGATTAGAATGATGAATAAATCCTTTGCCCCCGATCTTCAGTGTCCTTGCCAATTCACTAAGGTAGGCCTCGATGATTTCGCGTGGCAAATGCACGAATGAATCGAAACTGAACACGAAGTCGACCGAAGCATCGGGAATCATCGATAATGAGCGGCCATCGTTAAGGTAGCAGTGCACATGCGACTCAGCCGCGAAACGCCGAGAACACGCTTCGATACATTCACTGGAGGCGTCAACAGCCCAGAGTCCTTGACAATAATCTTTGAGGTAATGCGTCCACCGCCCAAAGCCGGGCGCGATCTCCAGGATTGTCCCAGTTGGCACGCAATCTCGAATACGCGGCAGGACGGTTCCGGACCATTGCGCGGCGGAACTGCCCCACGGCTCGGACCACTCCTCGCCTGCATCCTTCCAATCGTACTTCGTTTTCTGAGAATGGCTCGGCATACTTCTCGGCCAATACATGGCTGGGGCCGGAATCGAACCGGCGACACGTGGATTTTCAGTCCACTGCTCTGCCAACTGAGCTACCCAGCCTTTGCAAACGCCCCTGGCCTGCCGCGTCGATGAGCGGGCTGCTTATTAAAGCAGAAAACCCGCCTTCG
>DATIOX010000170.1:0-11829 GCA_035472675.1 Candidatus Dormiibacterota bacterium | reverse complement strand
TGAGCGTTTGTTGGACACCCGCATGCATACCAAACAGTGAATCGAGACCATGTTCCTCAGCGAACCGCTTCCATGCATCGAGCCATTCTTGTCGAGCGGAATTGAAAGATTTCTTCGTCCGCCATCGCTCAAGACACTCTGAATTGCCTAGCTTCTTGGCCAGGTTTCGTTCCGTAATGTGAATAATCTCTTCGAATGACTCCTCCCCCGATAAGGTCGCTTTAGGTGATTCGTTGCTTCTAGCGGTCATGAATTTAGCGAAAAAATCTGTCCGCGGTCTACCGGGTAGCGCGGTGTGCTGGGGCGGGGGCATACCCCCGTGGGGGCGGCTACGGTCACGGCCGAGGAAAAAGAAGGCTCTTTTTTCTCTAAGTCCGACGAGCTGCATTTCCCGACGAAACTAAGTGCGGGAAAGGGATTGGCAATACTCAGAAACCGACTTTGCCGGACAATGCTAACCAGCATTGAAATCGCTGGATTTGTTCTCACTTCTGTTCTCACTGAGCGATTTTTTCGGCCCATTTCAGTCCCTCTTAGCTATGAAAAGAGGCGGGGGCGGGAATCGAACCCGCGAATAGCGGTTTTGCAGACCGCGACCTTACCACTTGGCTACCCCGCCGATGGTGAGAAGATGCAAACTATCCCGATTTGGAGACTTGGTGTCAATGTGTGCAGCGGCAGTCCGAAAACCGGTCAATTATCTAACGATTTAGCGATTTAGTCATTTAGCGATTATCATCGGCGTGTGAATTCTCAGTCTTCACGACTGTTTGCAGCCGCGCAGAAAAATATTCCCGGCGGCGTCAACTCTCCCGTGCGCGCGTTTCGCAACGTGAATAGCGCGCCGTTTTTTGTGACGTATGCGAAGGGCGCAAAGATCTGGGATGTCGATGGGAAGGAATACATCGACTACGTGGGAAGCTGGGGACCGGCGATCCTCGGTCACGCGCCGAAAGTCGTTGTGGACGCAGTGTGCGAGGCCGCAACGCGCGGCTTAAGTTTTGGAATTCCGAATCCACTCGAAGTGGAGATGGCGGAATTGATCTGCGATTGGATGCCGTCGATCGAAAAGGTGCGGATGGTGAACAGCGGCACGGAAGCGACCATGTCGTGCATTCGTCTCGCGCGTGCGTCTACCGGGCGGGACAGGATCATCAAGTTCGACGGTTGTTATCACGGGCATGTCGATGGGTTACTGGTGAAAGCGGGGAGTGGCGCGCTTACTCACGGGCGGCCCGACAGCGCGGGCGTGCCGCAGGCATTTGCCGATCTCACGATCTCACTTCCATTCAACAATGCCGATCTTGTGCGGGAGGCATTTGCCGAGAACAAGCACGAGATCGCGGCAGTAATTGTGGAACCTGTCCCGGCGAACGCGGGTCTCTTTCTTCCGAGGGACGATTTTTTGTCGATGCTGCGAAAGGAATGCACAATCAATGATGCGCTTTTGATCTTCGACGAAGTAATTACTGGTTTCCGTCTGGCGCGCGGCGGCGCCCAGGAAATTTACGCAGTCAAACCCGATCTTACGGCGCTGGGGAAAGTGATTGGCGGCGGACTACCGGTCGGCGCATTTGGCGGCCGGGCCGAAATCATGGACCAGCTTTCGCCAGATGGCCCCGTTTATCAGGCGGGCACGTTATCTGGCAATCCCTTGGCCATGGCTGCGGGTCTCGCGCAACTGCGTGAGCTCGAACGCATCAATGGATGGAAATTACTGGAAGAGGTTGGCGGGCAATTCGAACGGCTCACGCGGAGCGCCATCAGTGATACGAAGGCCGACGTGACGTTTCACAGGATCGGTTCGATGTTCTGTTTGTTCTTCGCCCGCGGACCGATTCTCGATCTCGCGAGCGCCCGGAGGAGCGATCTAAAAACATTCGCGAGATTCTTTCATGCTTCTTTAAGGCGCGGCATCTACTTCGCGCCATCGCAGTTTGAAACCGGGTTCATATCCACAGCGCACTTGCCGGAAGATGTGGAACGCACAGGCGGTGTGGTGCGCGAAGCATTAAAAGAGCTATAGATTCATTCCATTCAAGAAACGACGTCTCTGCGAGCCGCGATCCTTCTTCTTTGTTGTTCCCACGCCGAAAGTATTCGGGGTTGCCCGGCCGTAGCTTTATGCGAAGGCTGGGAGGAGTGTCCCAAGAAAACATTGATCGAGAGATGTCTCGACTTCGCTCGACATGACAACGACTAAGGATTCGCGAATTCGCCCGGCGGCGAAATTCTTCTTGGAAGGTGACAAGAAGTTTTTCGTCAAAGGCGTCACGTACGGTCCCTTCAAGCCGGACGCCGAAGGGAACTATCTCGGTCGGCCCGAGCAGATAGATGTCGATCTCGCCCTCATGCGACAAGCCGGCCTGAATGTTGTGCGGATTTATCATGCACCGCCGCCTTGGTTTCTCGACCGGTGCACTAACGCAGGGATGCGCGTGCTGGTGACACTTCCCTGGGAAAAACATATCGAGTTCCTGCGCGAAAGATCGATTCGCAAGCAAATTGCCGAAGCAGTCCGGACGACAGTGAGCAAATACTCCGGGCATCCAGCAATTCTCGGTTACCTCGTCGGTAACGAAATCTCCAGCACAATGGCTCGCTGGCTCGGCGCGCGTCGAGTGATTGAATTTGTTGAGGAACTGATTCGAATCGGGCGTGCTATCGATCCGGAGGCACTCTTTTCCTATGCCACGTACCCGCCGACGGAATATCTGCTGCCGCAGAATGCCGATTTTTGCTGTTTCAATGTTTACCTCCACAATCAGCGTGATTTCGAAGGCTATCTATTGCGACTGCAAAATCTCACGGGCGAGCATCCGCTTATCCTGGGGGAATTCGGTATGGATACGATTCGGCATTCACAGGACGAGCAAGCCGAGATGCTCGGTTGGCACATCGATAGCGTCGTAAAATGCGGCCTTGCTGGAACCATTTTTTTTACCTGGACGGACGAATGGTTCACCGGCGGGCAGGAAATTACCGACTGGGCGTTTGGGATCGTTACGCGGGAACGCCGACCGAAGAAGGCGTTCTACACGCTGGAGGAGAAACTGGGCCGAAGCGATTCCACTTTGCCTCATCGTCCCTTGCCGAAGGCGCCGTTCGTTTCAGTCATTGTTTGCTCGTACAATGGTGGGCCGACTCTTGCGTCCTGCCTTGATTCGTTAGGTAAACTTAATTATCCCCAGTATGAGGTCATTCTGGTCGACGACGGATCGACCGATGATACATCTTATATCGCAGCGCAGTTCCCATGGGTGCGCTACATTCCTCAAAGCAATCAAGGTTTGAGTCACGCCCGCAATACAGGCGCCGCCGCTGCCAAGGGCGAAGTATTCGCCTACACCGATTCTGACTGCATGGTTGATCCGGATTGGCTCTATTATCTCATTGGCACTCTTGTGAGCGGTGATTACGCCGGAGTAGGCGGACCGAATGTCACGCCGCCAGCCAAAAACTGGATTCAGGCCTGCGTTGCGGGGGCACCGGGCGGACCGAGCCACGTGTTACTTACAGATGTCGTCGCCGAGCACATTCCCGGTTGTAACATGGCGTTCTATCGCTGGGCGTTTGAAGGCGTCGGCGGCTTTGATACCGAATACCGCAAAGCAGGGGATGACGTCGATTTTTGCTGGCGAATTCAGCAGGCCGGCTGGGTTATTGCTTTCAGTCCAACCGCGATCGTCTGGCACTACCGACGTTTTACTCTTCGCGCTTTTTTTAAGCAACAGAACGGCTATGGCGAAGCAGAGTCACTGCTACGGTTTAAGCATTTGATCTTTTTCGGCCCAACAGGCACGGCAAAATGGCGTGGGCAGATATACGGAACGCCGCGGTTCAGCTGGTTCATTAACCGGCCGGTGATCTATCACGGAATGTTTGGTGAAGGTTTTTTCCAATCGATTTACCCCGCACCTCAGTCAGATGTAGCCGCCTATCTAAGCAGCATTGAGTGGTTTGCCTTGACGATTTTCCTGTTCGGCCTGGGCATTTTTCTCCCGGCATTGCGCATTGTCCCTTACCTCATGCTTGGCGGCACGCTATGCGTCGCGCTTTCCTACATGGTGCGAGCTTCCATTGAGCCGAAATTCGATACGGCGGGCGCGCGGCTGCTTGTGATGTTTCTAGCTTTTGTCCAACCGCTCGTGCGCGGATTCTCCCGTTACTTCACCTGGCTGCATTTCAAGCGCACACCCGCAAGCGTGATTCGGGCACACGAACATCTGCCGGAGCGCGGCCGTCTTGCCGGCAGTCTAAGTCGCCGAGTTTTTTGGAGCGAACAGGGAAGGGACCGCCACTATTTGCTCGGCGCTATCTTCGAGCTGCTGGATGAAGAAGGCTGGCGCTATTCCACTGATAGTGGGTGGAATGAGTGGGACATTCAAATCTACGGAAATTTTTGGTGGAGCATCGCGCTTCAGACCGTCACCGAGTATCACGGCGGCGGTAAGTGTTTGACCCGCGTTCGGCTTCGCAACCGGTTCGTTACGACGACCATTATTCTCAATCTCATTGCCTTAAGTTTATTGATCTATCGGCAGCTCAATATTTCGCACGTGGATCTTTGGGTCCTTGTTCCCTACCTGCTCTTTCTGGTGTTTCTCTGGACGCGCGCGCGTTTGCTCAAGTCGCGGGTAGCAGAACTTGTCGATCTTGCAGCGCACCGCGCGGGTTTGCAGCGGGTGATGCGTCGAGGCAAAGTCGCCGGAAGCAAGTCAACGCCGCAAGTTGAGATGGCAGCGAATGCCGTCGACGAGGTCTCGGCGAATCTTCCAAAATAGGGGCGCCCCTCAAGAAGTGACGGCTTTTCAGCCGTCGTTCCTCCTTCGCTCGAGTTTGCGTCAGAACTTCAAACGCAGCCTGCCACTTCCGCGTGCGATTTGGCCGATTCGTTTTGCTTCTAACATTCGCGTTGCGCGCCGGGCATCGTGTTCGGAAACCACCGCCGTCATTCCGATACCCATATTGAACACCTGATACATCTCATGAGGATCGATATTTCCGTTTTGCTGCAAGATCTGAAAGATACGGGGCGCACGCCAGTTTTTCGTTTCGATTACGGCGTCACAATTTGCTGGCAAAATTCGCGGCAGATTATCAATGAGACCGCCGCCTGTGATATGAGCCAGACCCTTAATCATGCCAATTGGAGTTTTCGCCAGAAGCGGCTGATAATTTTTATGTACGCGCAGCAATTCCTTCCCGACCGCGATTGCTGAGCCCGGCAGACGCGAACCAATCTTGAGGTTCATTTTACTGAACAAAATCTGTCGAGCCAGCGAGTAGCCGTTTGTATGCAAACCGTTTGATTCCAGCCCTAGAATTATGTCGCCCGGCCGGATTTTCTTGCCGTCGATGATATGACCGCGGTCAAGGACACCAATGATGCAGCCAGCGAGATCATATTCTCCCTTGCGATAAATTCCTGGCATCTGCGCCGTCTCGCCGCCGAGAAGGGCACACCCCGCCGATCGGCAGGCGCGCGAAAAACCCCGGAGCAATTGTTGGAACACGCGGGGTTCGAGTTTTCCGCAGCCAATGTAATCCAGGAAAAAAAGGGGACGTGCACCCAGAACGGCGATGTCGTTTACACAATGGTTAACCAGATCGGCGCCAACGGTATCATGCTTGTTCAGAGCAAACGCGATTTTTAATTTCGTTCCGACGCCGTCGATGCTTGCAACCAGAACGGGCTCGCGAATTCCAGGGAAGTTCGCTCGAAACAAACCCCCGAAACCGCCAATCTTATTTAACACTTGTGGGCCGTGTGTTTGCTTTACGACTGATTGAATTTGCCCCTTGAGTCGATTGCCTAGATCGACATCAACTCCTGCACGGGCATACGCCTTTCTTTTCGCGGTCATCCCGAGTCGCGGAGACGACGAGGGACCCCGCACCGGCTCTGTTGACCACGCTTCCAAACATGCGCGATCCAAGCGTCGTAGGTGGGGTCCTTCGCTCCGCTCAGGATGACACGCATGAAGAAATCACTTCAAATCCGCGAATAACGTCGGATGTGCTTCCTGATCGGCGAGCGCTTTGGCGCGCTGGTCCCGTTTCTCCATAATGAACTTGTCTAACGCGGGATCGACGGGCAGGGGATAATCTCCGTTGAAACAGGCCAGGCAAAAGCTATTCATCGGCTTTCCGGTCGCCCGTACCATGCCTTCCACATCAAGGTAACCCAGGCTGTCAACACCGAGGTATTTGCAGATGTCTTCCATCGACATTTGGTTCGCAATCAACTTATCCGGATCGGGAAAGTCGATTCCGTAGTGACAAGCAAACCGGTGTGGAGGACAGCTCACACGCATGTGCACTTCCTTTGCGCCAGCTTCGCGCAAGTTCACGACGCGCGCTCGCGCCGTTGTCCCACGCACGATCGAGTCGTCCACAACCACAACTCGTTTCCCGGCCACCATTTCCTTGATCAGATTTAACTTTACCCGCACATCGAAATCGCGGATGAGCTGGCTCGGCTGCAAAAACGTTCGGCCAATGTAGTGATTGCGGACGAAAGCGTGCGCATAGGGGATATTCAGTTCCTGGGCAAAACCGAGCGCCGCATAATTTCCGGAGTCAGGTACCGGCACGACGATGTCCGCATCGACGGGAAATTTTCTTGCCAGCTCACGTCCCATTTCCATGCGCACCTTGCCGACGTTAACGCCGCCGATCATACTGTCCGGGCGCGCGAAATAGACGTATTCGAACATGCAGAATGCTGGCCGCTCATCCGGGAATGGTCTCTCGGAGCGCAATCCGTTTTCATCGATGATCAACACTTCGCCGGGCTCAATTTCGCGGACGAATTGCGCGTGAATCAGGTCAAAGGCACACGTCTCAGATGCCACGATATAAGCGTCATCGAGTTTGCCGAGGGAGAGCGGGCGCCAGCCAAACGGATCGCGAACCGCGATTAGTTCCCTTTCACTCATGATGATGAGCGAGAACGCCCCCTGAATCCGACGCAACGCCGCGAGAACATTTCCGCCGTTCTTCGAGGGTTGCGCTAGAAGATGCAGAATGATTTCGCTGTCGGCGGTGGTTTGGAAAATGGAGCCTTTTCGCTCAAGCTCATCGCGCAGAAAATCGGCATTGATCAAATTACCATTGTGCGCAATTGCCATTTGGCCGCGTACACAGTCGACCACGAAGGGTTGCGCGTTTTTGATCGTGCTGGTTCCGGTGGTCGAATAACGCGTGTGCCCGATGGCGCGTGTCCCTTTAAGTCTAGCCAGTTCATCCTGCCCAAACACCTGCGACACAAGACCCATGTCCTTGTGCTGGAGAAAGGTCGTGCCCGGACCGTTGCTGGTGACGATTCCCGCGCTCTCCTGACCGCGATGCTGTAAGGCAAACAGACCGTAGTAAGTCAATACCGCCGCGTTCGGATGACCGAATACGCCGAACAGCCCGCACTCATGCTGCGGGAACGGATTGGTCTCGGCCTCGATGATGTCGATCTTGTCTGGAGAGATCACACTCAATAATTCACCAAATCGCGCACGGTTCAACGAATCGTTCTCGATGTCTGGCGATATTCGAAATGCCGGAAAAGACGACGTTGGTATCGCGCGTCATAAACTCGGGATGCCCTCGGCAGCCGAATCGCTTTCCACCGCAAGGCGGATGGCGTTCCACCAATCGTCATGAAGATCAGCAGTTTGCCAGGAAAATTCTTCGTTGCCGACGCGAATGCGAAGTTGGTCGCCGCCAACTCTGCCAAGTTGTTGAACTGGAATTTGTCGCTCTTGCAACATGGACATTGTCTTTTGCAGTTTTTCGCGCCCGACGGAAATGACGATCCGCGATTGCGATTCGTTAAAAAGCGCTGTGGTGGCAGGCGTGTCGCCTGCTTTAAGATCGATTTCCACCCCGAAAAGTTTTTCCGGATTAAAGCAACATTCAGCAAGCGCAACCGCGAGACCGCCTTCGCTGCAATCATGGGCGCTTTTTACAACGCCTTCGCGAATCAAAGCGCGCACTGCATTTTGGATATTAATTTCGTACGCCAGATCGACCCGTGGTGGCGCGCCAACTTTCAAGCCGTGACAGACTTTGAGATAACGTGAGCCACCGAGTTGGCTCGTGGGATTGGCATCCTGCCGATCAGTGGGCTGGAAGCCCATGCCACTTCCGACCAGAATAATCGCGTCCCCCTCGTTCTTGAACCATTGCGTCGTGATGTGCTCTTCTTTATCGATCAAACCGACCATGCCGATGGTCGGCGTTGGATCTACCACACCTGCTGGGCTCTCATTATACAAAGAAACATTTCCACCGGTGACTGGCGTGCTAAACGCGCGACAGGCTTCGGCGATTCCTTCGACTGCTTCGCGCAATTGCCAAAAGTTCTCTGGCTTGTAAGGGTTGCCGAAGTTTAAGTTATCAGTGACTGCAAGCGGTCGGGCACCCGAGCAGGTAAGATTTCGCGCCGCTTCGGCCACGGCAATCTTTCCGCCCTCGCGCGGATCCAGTGCGCAATAGAGTGAATTGCAATCAGTAGTCGCAGCCAGGATCTTGTTTGCGTAACGCACAAAGAAAACGGCCGCGTCCGAACCCGGCTTCACGATCGCGCCCGTGCGCACGGTGTGATCGTACTGGCGATACACCCAGTTTTTCGATGCGATGGTGGGATCGCTCAGTAGCTGGCGTAACGCGTGGTGATTGTCGACCTTTCGGAGGTTGTCGATTCGGCGGTCATAGACCGCTGCAACAGGTTTCGCTTCCCGCGAATAAAGGGGCGCGTCGTCAGCCAGGGCCTTGGCCGGAATTTCTGCGAAAATCTCACCGTTATTACGCGCACGCATCATGCCGTCGTCGGCCACACGGCCGATCTCGACGCACGGCACATCCCATTTCTCGAATATTGCACGGACCACGTCTTCCTTGCCGCGCCTCGCTATGATCAACATCCGTTCCTGCGATTCGCTCAACAAAATCTCGTATGGCGTCATGCCAGGCTCGCGTTTTGGAACTTTCGCAAGGTCAATCTCAATACCGCTTCCAGCGCGGCTGGCGGTTTCACATGTCGAGCAAGTTAGCCCCGCTGCGCCCATGTCCTGGATGCCGGCGACGGCATCATGACTAAGCAGCTCGAGGCACGCTTCGAGCAAAAGTTTCTCTTTGAACGGATCCCCGACTTGCACTGCCGGACGATCTTCGCGCGATTGCTCGGTCAATTCACGGGAAGCGAACGCCGCTCCAGCCAGGCCATCACGCCCCGTCTCGGCGCCGACATAAAAAACTGGATTACCAACGCCAGTTGCAGCGCCGCGCGCCAATTGCTCGTGACGCAACACACCAAGACAAAAAACATTTACGAGGGGATTGCCCTGGAAACTCTCATCAAAATAGATTTCACCACCAATCGTAGGGATCCCGACGCAATTTCCGTAGTGCGCGATTCCGGAGACGACGCCGGTGAACAAGCGGCGATTGGCGGCCAGTTTCGAATTTGAAGTTTCAGATTTCAAATTCGGCGTGATCGGTCCAAATCGCAGAGAATTCAGACAAAATTCCGGGCGTGCCCCCATGGTAAAGATATCGCGGATAATCCCGCCGACACCGGTGGCTGCGCCTTGGAACGGTTCGATCGCACTCGGATGATTGTGGCTCTCCATCTTGAACGCGATTGCCCAACCATCGCCTATATCGACAACCCCTGCGTTTTCCTCGCCGGCTCTTACCAAAATGCCTGGCCCTGTAGTTGGAAATTTCTTCAGTTCTTTCTTCGAGTTTTTATAGGAGCAGTGCTCACTCCACATTACAGAGAAAATTCCAAGCTCTGTGAAATTCGGCTCGCGACCAAGGATTTTCTTAATTCGCTCGAATTCCTCCGGGGTGAGGCCGTGTTGTTTGATGAGTTCTGGGGTGACTGCTGGCTCGGCAGTCGGCATCTGGCTGATCATCGGCAGATTCACGTTAACGAATCCGCAAGTCCGCTCAATCACTCAAATAAGAATTTTCATCAAATCGCGACGCCTTAGCGTCCGGCAACTCATCGAACTACGAACCTTGGGTATCAATATCAAAAAGAGGGAGGCATCATGATTAACAAAGCAGTTGTCGCTCTCGCTTGCGTGCTCATCGCATCGCCGGCGTTTGCGCAGACTACTACGAGGCCGGTAAGGCATCACCGCACAACGACTGCGCTGACTACTGTAGAGGGAGTAACAGTCACAGCGCCGATCATAGCTGCCAAGGAAGGCAGCGCGGCCAACTACCAGCCTCCTGGAACATTGGTTGTCCGCACCGACAGTGCCAATCCAGAGCGTTTTGATTTCTACGGGCCCGGGCTTGTGTACGATAAGTTTGGCCGACCCGTACGTGGCCAGATTAAAGCCGGCGCGCGAGTGGTTGTGTTTTACGCCGACAATGGTTACAGGCGTCTGGTTGATCACATAGTCGTCTTAGATTGACAAAATCTGTGCCTTTCGAATAGCGGACGGCCGGCAACCGTCAGAGGGAGAAATGGACAGGCATAATCTAGGGATACCTGTCAAGTCGTCGAGCATGACGCTCGAGAGAAACCATCAAAACAAATAAGGGAGGCATATATGACGAGAACAATAGTTACTCTCGCCTGCGCGTTAGTTGCGCCTGTGGCGTTTGCGCAGACGAGTACAACCACAACTGAAACAACAACGGAACCAGCAACGACAACACAGACAACGAGCACAACCTACACGGCAGGCACCGTGACAACGTATGAGCCGGGCAAGACTGTTATAGTCAGGGGTGAGCAAGGACCAGTCAGTTTTGCTCTGGGCACCGCCGCGCGAATCGTTGACGGCGCGGGCAAAATCGTGACTGCGCCACTGCGAAGTGGGCAGAAGGTGCGCGTTTACTACACCGGACCTGAAAGGGAGCGCGTGGTCGAACGAGTGGTTGTTGAAGACCAAGACTGACCCGCCTTAGCTACGGCATAGCAAGGGTTGGTCAAGAACTCAAAAGCCGCAGGGTCGAAATGATCCTGCGGCTTTTTATTTTCTCGCACCGGAGCAGATTGTCGTCATGGATTTGGGAACAATCGCAAATGTCGCAACGGCGCTGACCGTGCTCGTCGGCGTTGCGTTTGGTCTTGTCGAAATGCGCCGGGCGCGCCGTGATCGCGAAGAGCGCGCCGCTTTCGCCGCGGTGCAAGCGTTGATGACGCCGGAGTGGATGAGTTCGTCGATGATCGTGCATTCGATTCCGAAAGGCACAACCGCCGCGGAACTCGAGGCCGATCCGCGTGTGCTGGAAGCGTGTTTGAAGATCGCGACCATCATGGAAGGAATCGGTTACTCGGTTTATGCGCGCATCGTGCCGCTGTCCGTCGCGTCTGATTGGATCGGTGGAACCGCGCGGATCGCGTGGCAAAATTTTCGCCCGTTTGTCGAGTTGGAGCGTATGCGTGCCGGCACACAGAAAAGTTGGGAGTGGTTCCAATGGCTGGTGGAACAACTCGAATGCCACAGTGTGACCAAGACAAATTTGAAGATGGGTGCACAAACCGTTTAGCGCGACTGGAAGCCGTAATTTGCGTTTCGAGCGCAAATCGCAGAACGTGATTGGATGGCTTTTGATCTAAAGGAAATTGTCGCGGCGCGGCTGGGTGAGAATTACCAGCTCCATGAGCGCCACATAAACTCGACGCTGGTGCAAGCGCAGCGAGTAATCGGGTTCGACAAGGTCTACGCGCGGGCGGAAGGCGCGTACCTATATGACATGGATAATCAGCCGTACCTGGATTTTTTGAGCGGCTACAGCGTGTTCAACATCGGGCGGAATCATCCGATAGTGAAACAAGCGATTCGAGATGTTCTCGATCTCGATCTG
>DATIOX010000169.1:0-12977 GCA_035472675.1 Candidatus Dormiibacterota bacterium | reverse complement strand
ACGGGCAATTTACGGTGGCCGCAAACCAGTGCGTCACGGGCTTTATATGGCCGCACTTGTGGCGGCGCGCCACAACCCAATCCTGCGAGGCTTTTATCTGCGATTGCGAGCTGCTGGCAAGCCGGCCAAACTGGCCCTGACGGCGACCATGCGAAAACTGCTCATTGTCCTTAACAGCGCGCTCAAAACGGATCTAAATTATGCTTGAAACCAAGACAGTTACTAACGGCCCGTGTCGGTGCCCCCAAGGCCGCAGGGATTAAACGAAGCCGATGGCAAGCGCCGAAAGGTAAAGAGTCCTTCGCGTTTTCGTTATTCTCCTGATCTTATGAATAACCCGGCGCCCCGTGCTCATCTGGAATGCAGGATTTATTACTTGGATCATTCTCTTCCACAGTCTCGGCATCTACCATTGGAGAGATGGATAAAATATGAATTTGTAGATAAAATAGGCTTACGAAACCAATACCGGGAACGTTGCAGGAGGGCGGTGCCTCGTTTCAAACGACGCATTGGACTCTGGTCTTGCACGCACAACGGCAGGTCGAACCAACGCAATCATCTCAGCAGGCGCTGGCTACTTTCTGCGAGACCTATTGGCCACCGCTATATGCTTTTCTCCGCCGCCGCGGATATTCACCGGCCGATGCTCAGGATCTTGTGCAAGGCTTTTTCGCTTATTTGCTTGGAAAAAAAGCCTTGAGCCGTGCCGATCAAGAGAGAGGCCGTCTTCGTACGTTCTTGTTAACGTCGCTCCAGAATTTTGTAATGGATGAGCGCGACCGCTCTTGAACGACCAAACGAGGCGGAGCTCAGCAGATTCTGTCATTCGACGAGTATCAGCCGGAAGCCGAGGCGGCAATGTTGGCCACAGCTCATCTGAACGATGTCAGTTGCTACGATCTTACTTGGGCATCGAGTATTGCGAGGCGGGCTTGGCAGCATTTGCACCAGGGACTTGCTGCGGAAGGGAAAAGTCAATTGCTTGAGGAACTAAAGCCTTTCATCGCCGGCGCAGGTGCAATGCCCTCCAATCAGGAGGAAGTTGCAGCTCGACTCGGAGTGCCAATCGCGACTTTACGGACCTCGCTTTCGCGTTTGCGTCAGCGTTATCGCAATTTGTTGCGGATGGAAGTGGCGAGCACCGTCTCTGATCCGGCGGATGTTGACGGAGAACTGCATTATCTTCACCGCATACTGATGGCGTGAACAGATTGTCATTGTAAGCTTTCGATGAATTAGGGCATGCCTGGTAAAGGTATTCATCATGAAACCGCAGAGACGGCGGAGCCTCGGGTTGCGGGAACCTGCGCGACATGCGGACGACCGTTGACACAATACGGCTCGGGTGCGGAGTGTCTGCGTTGTCTCTTTAATTGGGGATTTGTAGCAGAGGATGAAACATCGTCGGTGGTTGGCGTAAACGCACTACGATTTCGGTGTAGGTGACGGGAAAGCACTTCCCGGTCCGGATGTAAATCGGGACCCCACGCCAGCGCCATGAGTCAATCTCCAGTTTCAGCGCGGCAAAGGTTTCCACGTTCGAGTTCGGAGCTACTCCAGTTTCGTTGCGATAACTCCCTCGCGAATAGCCACCATTGAGTGCCTCTCTCCGCGCTGAGTATCTATGAGTTCGTTTGCAGGATTCATGCCGCCTTGATGTTTTGCATTTTCTCCAGATGGCCACCAAAACCGAAGCGCATCGCGGAAAGCAGCCTATCCGCGTAATCGGCTTCACCGCGCGAAGAGAACCGCTCATATAAAGCCGTTGTCAGCACTGGTACGGGCACACCTTCATCAATCGCAGCTTTGATCGTCCAGCGACCCTCCCCGGAATCGGAAACTCGGCCGGCGAACTTCGCGAGCTTAGGATCTGTAACTAATGCAGCTGCGGTTAGGTCGAGCAACCAGGAAGCGATCACGCTGCCACGCCGCCAAACTTCGGAGATGTCAGCGAGGTTAAATTCATATTGGTAGTGCTCTGGCTCACGCAGCGGTGTAGTTTCGGCATCGACTTCACTTTGACGCGAGCCCGCGTTAGCCGATCTCAGAATGCCGATACCTTCAGCATAAGCTGCCATGATCCCGTACTCGATGCCGTTGTGGATCATCTTGACGAAGTGTCCGGCACCGCTAGGTCCGCAATGCAAGTAACCTCGCTCCGCGGTGCCTCCGAGCTTCTCGCGACCAGGAGTGCGCGGCACATTGCCGGTACCGGGTGCAAGCGCGGCGAAGATAGCATCTAGGCGTTGAACTATCGCTTTTTCACCGCCGATCATCATGCAATAGCCACGCTCTAGACCCCAGGTGCCTCCGCTAGTGCCGACATCGATGTAATTGATACCTAACGACTGCAGCCCCTTTGCCCTATCGATATCGTCCACGTAGTAGGAATTGCCTCCGTCAATAATGGTGTCGCCAGTTTCCAGAAGGGGTGACAGTTCGCCAATCGTTTGATCAACCACCGCAGCCGGAACCATCAGCCAGATCGCTCGCGTCGGATCGAGCTTCATCACCAAATCCGCTAGCGAAGTGGCACCGACCGCACCTTCTTTGACCAAGTCGTTAACAGCACTCGCTGAACGGTCGAAGACCACGCATTCGTGTCCGTTCTTAAGTAGCCGGCGCACCATGTTCGCGCCCATCCGTCCCAGACCAATCATTCCTAGTTGCATAGTTGTGTTATTTCTTCTCCTTTAGTTGAGTTCACCGCATTATTCGCAGCGATTTGCGGCGCCTCATCGCTGCAGCTATTCCTTCCTCTTCTCCGAAAACTGACCCTCCCGCCACGAGCACGTTGGCTCCGGCAGCCACCGCCAGCGGAGCAGTTTGCTCGTCGATTCCGCCGTCCACTCCAAGGGTACATACCGGCTTGATTTGTTCAATCAGTTGGATACAGCAGGCAGTTGCGCTCCGGATAACTGATCTCGTGCGTCAGATCGCGCCGCTCCTCGTGACAGAATGTTTCGCCGTCGGTGATGAGCAACTGCAAGTCGCGCGTGTTCGGTTGGTCGGTGGTCGGAAAGTAAATTTCATCAACGACCCCGTGCGAAAGCGTGCAGCTGGTGTGATACGCGGTGCCGAGACCCTCCTTCGTACTGCGCGTCCAGCGCGGCTCAACACCGGGCGCGCCCGGGGCGTTCGTCGGATGGATGTTGGTGATCCGCGGTGACTTTGTAGACTTCGCGCGTCCGAAATCACCCAGAAGTTTTGCGCGTTCCGTGGAGTAACGATTGGTCGCGACATACTCGGTAAACAGCCGAAAAATCCTCAGTCGCAGGTCCGTGTCTCATGGCGAGGCGATGTACTTCTTCTGCGGAATTCACTAATGGTCACGCGACTCCGCTCTCGTGTGCGGTGATCCGAGCCCAAATGCAGACCGACATTTTCCGACTACTCATTGGTCTGGTTCTTACGAGCGGACTCGCACGTATTCGCGTTTCTCGACAGCCGCGTCACGCTGTTTGGGCACGCGGGCAAACAACGGTCCCAAACCCTCCGTCATCGTTGGGTGAGCGAACACAGCATCTCGCAACAGCGTGTATGGCTGCTTTGCCAGCATTGCGACCTGAACGTTACTCATTAACTCCCCTGCCTCCGGCCCAAATGCAGCGAACCCGAGAATGCCATCGCTGTGCGCATCGATGATGACTTTCATGAACCCGCGGGTCTCAGAGAGCGTGCGTGTCCTCAAGACGCCGTCCATAGGCAGCGATGCTACTCGATACGAGATGTTGTTTGCCCAAGCCCCCGATTCGTTGATGCCAACGCGACCCAGCGGTGGGTCAGTAAAGAGACAGTAAGGAATCAGGCGGTCGCGCGTGCTGCGGTTGCCTCCGTTCAGATTCGCGTGAACGATGCGGAAATCGTCCTCGGATACGTGCGTAAAATACGGGCTCCCCGCGCATTCTCCCAGCGCCCATACATTCGGCGCCGTTGTTTCCAGGCGATGATTCACCCGTATATGCCCACGCTCGGTGACTTCAATTCCCGCCTTTTCCAAGCCGATTCCTTGTGTGTTCGGAATACGCCCAAGCGCAGCGAGAATGTCCGTTCCTTGAACGGTTCGCGTGCCGGCTTCGTCTTCAACCTGCAGATCTACACGCTCTCCCGAAATGCCTTTGATGCTCAGAACTTGCGTGCGCAGTAGAACGTCGATTCCCTCATCGCGAAATAGTTCGAGAATCGCTTGTGCAACATCAGCATCTTCTTTTTGCAAAAGCTGCGGCTCCCGAGCGATCAATGTTATGCGGCTACCGAAGCGGCGCATTGCCTGCGCCAACTCCAGCCCGACGTACCCACCTCCCAAAACGATCAGGTGTTCGGGAAGCCGCTCCAGGTCGAGTACCTCGATATGGGTCATCGGCTTGGCCTCCAGAAGTCCAGGTATATCTGGTATCGCTGCGTGGGTTCCGACATTCACCAACACGCGGTCAGCGGTTAATGTCCGTTCGCCGCCGTCGCGAAGAGCGACCTGGAGAGTACGCGGTGCGATGAATTGAGCATTCCCGCAAATCAATTCAGCTCCCGATGCCTGGTATTGATCGAGATGGACTTTTATCAAGTCGTCGACCATTCTTTTCTTTCGCGCGTACACTCCAGCCATGTTGACGGCGATCGGTCCAGTTTCTATCCCGAATTCCTGATGTCGCCCAAACAGCGAGGCCACCTTCGCTGTGTGAATGATGTTCTTGCTCGGCAAGCAGGCGATATTTGGGCACGCTCCACCGATGTACTTCCGCTCGACTGAAGCTGTTCGCTTGCCTTCTCTGGCTATCGTCCACGCCATTAATTTACCGGCTGCGCCGCTCCCGAGCACAAGAACATCATATTTTTCCGGT
Organism: Candidatus Dormiibacterota bacterium; assembly: GCA_035472675.1. Taxonomy (GTDB): domain Bacteria; phylum Verrucomicrobiota; class Verrucomicrobiia; order Chthoniobacterales; family UBA10450; genus Udaeobacter. The sequence goes on along the minus strand of DATIOX010000169.1, from coordinate 8,136 downwards.
TCGCTGATGCCGTTGATCTCCTTTTGTGGTCTGATGTTTTGCCCCGGCGATGATATGTCGATCGGGGTAACGGCGGCCGGGGCGGTGGTCCTCGTTGTATTCATGCGTGAGCCTTTACATGGGTGAGCCTTTATGATCAATCACCAATCCTTAGTAGCCACGACGCATCGGGGGGATTTTGTGGTAGGACTTCAGAGATAACGTGCGCTCCTCCTTTGGAGGTAAGCAGTTTCGTTCGATTTGACGATTCGGTCGGCGGTTACCGTTTCAGCAACGGCAGCACGGTCTTAGTCAGTAGTAACGGGGCCAACATCCCGGTGTCGTGAGTGGCATTGAACTTAGCCAGGTCCGTCTCGTTAGGTGCAATGATTGAAAGACAGCCTTCAAACCTGTCTGGGCGGACAAGCATCTTGCTTGTCGAGTTTCATTACAGAACAAGCCTGAAGCCTGCTCGCCGAGTCAGACAGATGCGTGATTTCCCCGTCGCAGGCTACAGTTGAATCAGTCCGCGGCGAGTAGCGTTTGCGACAGCCTCTGTCCGGCTGATTACGCCTAGCTTGGAGAACATGCGTTTCAGGTGTGACTTGACCGTGCCCTCACTAATAAAGAGGGCCGAGCCGATCTCTTTGTTGCTTTTACCGTGCGCCATCAGCTTGAGGACGTCGATCTCCCGTTGGCTCAGCGTTTCGCCGCTGACACGTTGTGCCAACTTGGCGGCGAGGTTGACCGGCACGCACGTGTCACCGCGGTGCACTCGGCGGACGCAATCCATCAGCGCCTCGCGCGGTACGTCCTTGAGCAGATAACCTTTCGCGCCGGCTTGAATGGCACGGTAGATATCTTCATCACCATCGAAGGTCGTCAGTACGATAATCCGGGCGTCCTGATCGTCGGCACGAATTGCTTTAATCGCACTCACACCGTCGAGCTCGGGCATGCGCAGATCGAGCAGCGTCACATCGGGTCGATGCTTTTTCCAAAGCTCGACCGCTTCACGCCCATTGCTGGCTTCCCCGACCACCCTCATGTCCGCTTTGTCCTCGATCAGCGACACGAGACCTTCACGTACTACGCTGTGGTCGTCAGCGATGAGGACGCTCATACGAAGCTTTTTTTCCTGTCCAACCTTTACCGTTTTCTTCGCAACAGATTGTGACTTCCTTGCTGGCTTCATACGCTCGCCGCTGATTTCTTTTTGGATGTCATGACGATTTTCCGTTGCACGGTAGTAGCACTGGATGTTCGAAAAGGTCGTGATATCCGGCCTCCCTTTCGTCATGCTCTGTCCATTTGCGTGCTTCGATTGCACCCCGGGCCGGCACAAATGCAATGGTTGATCGTGAGCTCCCGTCCATGGCGAAAGTCTAACGATCCTGAGCGGTTAGGTCGAGTATTGATTGTTCCCTCGAAAGAGGTGTACCGCGTTATCTCTTAAGTCTGACGAAAGAATCCCACGACTGCTTTATGGTTGCTGACTGCGGCTCTGTTAGCCTTGGAAAAACACGAAGATATCACAATGACAGCCAAACAACGCAAAGACAATTTCAGGAACACGCTGCGCAAAGCCTTTCGACGACGCGCTCAGAGGCATGACCCGATGCTCGTGCTCCACATTTCGAGCTTTAATTTCACTGACGGGTGGAACCGCACGTTTTCGAAACATGAGTACGCGCGGTTCTACGCCTGATGGTTCGCCTTCGGGTCGCCGCCGCGACGCGGGGCGCCGCAATGGGGGAAGGTGCCAAGGACTGGACCTAAGATGAACGCGGTGCAGGGGTCGATCGTGGTAAACGCGCCAATCGGCAGCGTGTACCGGCAATGGTTGCGGCTTGAGGATCTCCCAAAACTCATCTCAGCGGTGAAAGAGGTGAAAAAGTTGGATGCGAAGCATTTTTTCATAGCTGTTTCCCACAAAGGCAAACGTTATGAAGGGGTGCTGGAGATCATGCTACGAGTTCCGGAACAAAGGCTCGCTTGGCGAGTCGTAGCCAGCAGGTCGTCTTCTCATCATGTCGCCACAGGTGTCGTTTCTTTCAGTTCAAGATCCGATCGAAGTACGGGCGTCATTTTACGGATAAGCTCCAGCTTTGACGGCGCCGTTTCGCGTCGAGTCAATCCATATCTGCGTAATTTCAAGCGATTAATCGAGACACCGGCGTGAGCAAGAATCTGGAAACGGCCGAACCGCTCTTGGTCACGACGCGCTCACGCTTCTAGCGTTCGCAACTTTGTTCGAAGCGGCGGCGTGCATTAATGTTGGCCGCATTTTTGCCGGCGTAGTTTAGCTGGTAGAGCAGCTGATTTGTAATTTGAAAATGGGGTTTTGCTATTCGTCATCCATCTTTGATTATCGCCTCGAAATCAGGGGTTTATCTAAATTCAGCATTTGCTCCGATTAGCTCTGATTTGCCGGTTTTTGGGCCTGCCGAATAGAAAGGGCGTATAGACAGGTGACCGTTTAAAGATTGCATTACGATCAAGTGAACGTATAGCGTCATTTGCTCTAAAACGCAAAGAACGTGCCTGTGACGATTATCGAAGTCAGACCATTCCGAAATGGGTGGAAAGTTTTTGAGGCACCGGGAGTTGAACCTGTGTTCCTAGATCGGAGGCAGGCAATCGACTACGCGAAGGGCCGAGCGAGCTATCGCTCCGGCGAGATTCGCATTCTCGATTTGAGCGGCAATGTTCGAACGCACCATTACGTTCGACGAGACGAATCGAAGATTGTGACGCCCGGCCAACTGTTGGCTGGAGCGCTTGGTTAGACCTCGCGCTTACTCCGCAACTTGCACTCAAGTTTGTCGAGGGGAGAGAAGATGAGACATGCCAGTTCAGTGTGCTTCTTGAAGATCAAACCGGGGATCGCCATCACTTCGCAACCGGGAGCGGCGCGCACGCCAGCGACCACCAACGAAATACCAAGGAAGGTGACTGCTGCTAGCTGACCCTTGCCACCGCCAAGGATCGGTAAGCCAGAGCCGCCGGCCCCATAAAGCGCCACTAGCAATCCCGCCGCCACGACGCCCCCGACGCAAGGGCCAAAAGCGACGATGCCTCGCGATACAACGATATGGACCAGGCTGTATGCGCCAATCAATCCGAGCACTAGCAGCAATGATCCCGCGGTAACTCTGAGCGGAACACGGAAGTAAACAGGCGTCACGTAAACCATTAGCACGAGGCCGAGCAGAATTCGGAGCGCACGCCCCACCGGAGGAGCCGTGCGGGGTTGTTGGAGCAACGCCTGAGAATCGACAGAGCCTCTAATCACCTTCGTGTAGCGTTGGACGCGAATTTCACGAACAACATCGTGACCCCGTTTGGATGGGCGGGCATGGCACTGATCCGTAACTGCAAAAGACGCAGCAATCACCGACCTTCGGCTTTAACTTCGCACCACACACTGGACAATCGTAAAAATACAGGCACGCGTCTGCCGGCATTTTTTCTTCGGTTCGGTGTCTACATCGCGGGCAAGTAATACTCGACTGCATGATTGGCCCCGTTTGGTCGGCTGCTTTAGCCGTAGTCATCATATTTCCTCCCGAGGTCTCCGGATCAGCTTTCATTTGGCAGCGGCCGCACGCCTTTCTCGATTGCCTGTTCCAAAATCGCGATTTGATTTTCGTCCAGAAAATCGCCCGCCAGTGCGCTAGCTGACAACGGTTCTTGACAGCGCTCCTTAGTAAAGCGCTTCCTCAAAGCATCGGTCACGAGGGTTTGAAGTCGTTCCGCTTTGTCCTGCGCCAGCGTGGTCCGTGCTTCTACCCTGCGAACCAGCCTTGCAGCGATGATGCCAGCTTCTTCTTCACTCAGCCGGTCCACATCAGCGCTGCGGTACCAACCCGTGCCCGAGGAGAAGTCTTTTAGAGTTTCATCGCGAGACTTTCCTTGTATCTCCATTGCGTCGTCCGTGAGTGTCGCGAGCACATTGTGTCGGGTCTTTGCGTCCGACTTGGGCTTCCACACGACAGCGATTTTTGTGCCTGCGCGGTTTAGCCGTGCCTCGGCTACGCCGGGTTCGTGTTCCAGTTCCAAAAGAATCGGTTTCGCGGCACTGCCACAGCCGATCTGCGGGGCGGCCGGACACTGCAACGGAACTTTGAAGAAACTGACGTGATCTGTACTCGCGTCCGCTACGCCGCCTGAGGCAACCGGCGAGTTTTCACTTATCGATTGCGGCTCCTCGTGCGACAGCGTTGCGTGATAGCCGGTTGAGTTGATGGCAGCTACAAGCTGCTTGGGATTCGTTTTTGACGCTTCGTAATCAACCGTCGCCGTCTTTTTCACAACGCTAACGTGCGCGGACGCGACACCGTTCACTCCCTTCAACGCATGGCGAACGGCGATTGAGCAAGCAGCGCAGGTCATTCCTCCTACTGGAATGACGACGCGCTGGAGATCTGCGCCCGGAGCGGATTCGGCAAGCGCTGGCGAACCAGCAAAGACGTAGCTGCTGATGTTCATCGCGGCAAATGCCGCGACGATTGCCGAGGCAAGAAGCAGGGTAGCCAAGCTGACACCGCGGTTGTTCATCGAGCGATGTTCGCACGCACAACGAGCTTGTTCACGAAAGCGCTTGACCCAAGCCCAGGCAAGAACTGCCATAGCCGCGCCGATAAAAAACCAGTGATATTGACCGATGAGTGCTGCCGAGGTACCGAGCCCAAGCGCAATCAATACCAACGGTGCGACACAGCAAATCGATCCCAGTAGTGCGGAAAGAATTCCATAATATTTCGCTTTCATGTTCGCACGCTAGACCCTCTAGCTAAGTAAAGAGTCAACAGGTTTTTTGAAAAAAGTTTGGGCCTATGGCAGTCGCTCGATCAAATCGCAAAATTCGCCGGCGCAATTCCGCCGGTGTGCGGTTTTCTCTCGCCACGAAGTGAGTGATTGTGCGACTGCACGGCGGTATCGGCGCAAGTCGGCAAGTCGGGCGTCGATTTCCTGCAAATGTTTTTCGCCCAATTCGGTTACCCTTCGGCAAGGCGCTCTTCCCTGATTTTTTAGATCGAGAATCTGCCTAATCTCCTCAAGTGTGAATCCGACGGCCTGCGCTTTCTTTATGAACCGGACACGCCGAAGCGCCTCGAACGAGTAGAGCCGGTAATTCGCCGCAGAGCGGGCAGGTTTTGGGAGCAGCCCGATGCGCTCGTAGTAGTGTAGCGTTTGCACGCCGACTCCAGCCTTTTTCGCAATCGCGCCGATCCGCAGGTCGGATTCCATCAGGGGGCAATTTAGCAGAAATGCTGACGTGCGAACTCTTGGACGACCTAAAACCTGAAATCACCAATGTGCTCCTGCGTTTCGATCACGTTGCCCGCTTTACCGTAGACGCCATTCCCATACAGCAGGCACTCGCTAAAGCGATGGACATTGAATTCATCTCTCAGCTCTTATGCGCGCTTCATTGGGGTGACGCTGGTTTGTTCGTGGGGATTACCAACAAGGCGACCCCGAGACGGCCGTCGGTGTGCCAAGGGTCGCCGCCCCCGTTTTTTCCCTGCAACTGCTGAAATCCGTCCACCCAGTAAACCTCCCGCGTCACGCCGGCTTGCTGCAATCCGGCCATGAGATGGTCTCGTTCCGCATCCAGATCCGGGCCGATGTGATGGGTCACTTGTCCGGTCGTTTGACTCAAGCCGACGCGCTCATCAAAGGTAACCGAGCCGAACCACACCTCGCGCCCGTCATGGAGCTGATCCCAGTGCCAGAACCTTACATGATGCCGCTGGCGCGGGCTGCCCCCAACCGGTTGCTCGAAAGCCAGGTCCTGCTTGCGGCCGAAAAGTTCCAGCATGCTAACCGGAGCGTCGGCATCGGGCCGGCGGAACACCGAGTCCACCGCGATACGGACGCTGCTGCGAAACGTGATCGGGTCGGCTGGGGACCATTTCCCCACCGTCATGGCACGGATGACGTCGGTTTCGGACCCCACCAGAGCAAGGTTCACCGGGTCGCCGGGTATGCCGTTCGGCGTGTGCGTGACGCGAGGCCCGCCGGATAGATCGGGATGACGGTGGGTATCCCTTCGCCAGGCCAGCGGAAGAATCACGTATGCCACCAGCAGATAGGCCAGCATAACCGCACCGGTCAGAAAGAGCATCCGCCGTCCGCGGCCTTGCCGGTATGCTGGTTGAGGCGGCTCGTTTACCATAACGCGACGTTACCAAGGAAGAAACGCCAGGCGAAATGAGAAAAGTGAACTCACCGCTCTTTGAACTCGCCCCTTGTGCTCGTGCGTCTCGATCACGTTGCCAGCATCATCGTAAACGCGAATCACGGCATCATGTGAGCGGCGACGTTGCGGACGCTGGGTGTTTGAGCAATTTCAGATTCGCGCTGTCTTGCGCAGAATTGCGCCGTTTTACACGAAAAACATTGCAGACCGTAGAAATGACCGTGAAAGACTGGGGGTCTTCAGCGCGCGTGGAGTTGTTCACGGCTCGTAACGCGGTTTGCGCGGACAGGCTTGTTCTGTAAGCTGGCAAGATAATGCAGCGGTGGGGTTCTTCGATAACGGGTTTACTCGTTCTTGCTGCTGGTGTGGCTTTGGGGCTGGCCTCCTCGGGGGACAACACAAGTTTACCGACGCAAAATCATATCCCGAGCGGCTGGCCTGCATTCGAAGCGGGCACCGTAACGCATGAGACGCGGACCGAGTCGCAAACGGCGCTACCGCCGCCGAATGTGAGCGAAATCCCAGCACAAGCTGAAACTGGTTTGCCGCAAGGATCGGTGTCGACGCGCAGGAGTTTTTTGGCGAGCTGGGAGAAGACAAACGGCGCAAGTGGCTACCTGCTGGACGTCTCGATGGACAGTTCTTTCCGCAGCTACCTCGATAGTTACCACAACCTGGACGTGGGCCTTGTGACTGGACGGGTCGTGACCGGCTTGGGGCCGGGAACGACGTACTACTACCGGGTGCGTCCTTACAGTGCGAGCGGTCCTGGCAATTACTCGGAGGTAAGCTCGGCTACAACGGTGGCTACCACAGGACTAACCATTCACGCTACGTTCGACAGCTCCATCACTAACAACCCGAATGCTGCGGCCATCGAAGCAATGATCAACCGTTGCATATCAATTTACGAATCGCTGTTCAGTGATCCGATCACAATTCAGATTCTTTTTCGATACACCACCACAGCTCCGGACGGGCATCCTCTAGGGCAGGGAGTTACCGCGCGAAGCGACAACGGGTTCTACCATATTCCATGGAGCACTTACCTTGCTGCTCTGAGAGCGGATGCAAAGACCAGCAACGATAACCTCGCAAATGCAAGTCTGCCGACGAGCGCGTTATCTACAATCGTCCGGCCGTCGAGCGCAGACGGACGGGCAGTGGGATTGGATACGCCGCCTGGGATGTTCGCAAACGGGACCGTGGGGAATGGCGGGCCATATGATGGCATTGTCACGCTTAACTCATCCGCACCGTTTCAGTTCGTGCGGCCTGTCAATGCGAACAACTTGGACGCACAGCGTGAGACTGAACACGAGATTGATGAGGTCATGGGCCTAGGGTCCCATGCGAGCGTATCCATTTTCAATCCGCAAGACCTGTTTACTTGGTCATCTGCCGGCGTCAGGAATATCACTTCGAACGGGATGCGGTATTTCTCGATCAATGGCGGCGTCACAAACATCGTTAACTTTAATCAGAGTGCCGCCAACGGCGATGTCGGGGATTGGCTAAGTGAAGCCTGCCCGCAAACTCACCCTTACGTGCAGAATGCCTCTGATTGTCCGGGGCAGTCTTCCGACATCGCGGCAACGTCGCCCGAAGGAATCGATCTTGACGTCATCGGTTACGATTTGGTGGTTCCGGCCAGGGCTACAGTAGCTGACTTTAACAACGACGGTCATCCAGACTATGTGCTTCGGAACGCCAGCACACACCAAACAGCAATCTGGTACCTCAACAATAACATTTATCTCAGTGCCGCGTACGGCCCAACTGTTGCAGTCGGTTGGGCATTGGACGGTGTTGCGGATTTCAATCGCGACAGTCACCCAGATTACGCCTTATTCAATCCTGTTACGGATCAAACGGCCCTCTGGTATATGTCAGGGCCAGTAAGCATCGCCGGCGCCTACGGCCCGACCCTGCCCGCGGGATGGGAATTG
>DATIOX010000168.1:0-2190 GCA_035472675.1 Candidatus Dormiibacterota bacterium | reverse complement strand
CGATGATATCTTCGAGCGATACGTGATGCCACAATGCCCAGTACTCCCTGATGCCAGCCGTGCGCCCCAACCACGATTGCTGCGTCGCGCGCCACATCGAGCCGACCCTCCACCTTCTCTATCGCTGATTCGAAGATTTGTTTCTCCACCTCCTGGCGTTCGCGATTTTGCCGGTCGAGCTCTGCCGCGAGTATCGTTGCCTCGCCATCATCGTCAGTGAGCAATAGGCGTAACGATTTCTCCGCTGTGCTCAAACGCCCTGCAGCGTTCAATCGCGGGCCAAGCCGGTAACCAATGTCCTCAGGCAAAATTGGCGGCCGCACCCCGGCAAGCTGCATTAATTTCCTGAGCCCGATACGTGAAGTCTGCCCGATCTCGATCGCGCCCCGCTGCACTAAAATGCGGTTTTCGGCACGAAGCGGCACGATGTCCGCCACGGTGCCGAGCGCCACAAGGTCGAGCTTGGATTTCAAATCGAACGCAGGCAGTGGCGCCGTTTTCAGCAATGCATGACAAAGTTTGAAGACAATGCCGACGCTGCAGAGATACTCGAAACCGGAGTCCGTTGTTTTCGGGTTTACGATCGCGATGCAGTCGGGTAACGCCGACTTCGGCTCATGATGATCGAGCACGATCACGTCCACGCCGCGTTTCCCAAGATCGGCAATCTCCTTTGCTGACGACGTCCCGCAATCGACAGCGACCAGCAGTTGGGGTTGATATTGCCCGAGACAACGCTCGACGCCTTCCGGGCTCAAGCCATAACCTTCCTCCATACGCGACGGCAAAAACAATTCCGGGGCCCTGCCGTAAGCGCCCAACACCTCCGCAAGCAACGTCAGTGATGTGACGCCATCCACATCGTAATCGCCGAACACCACGATGCGTTCTCGTCGATCTAAGGCCTCGAGAATGCGGGAAACGGCCGCGTACATTTGGGGCAGTAAAAATGGATCACTCAGCGAGCTTAAGCGCGGCCGCAGAAATGCGTTCGCGTCTTCGGCGCAGCGAAACCCTTTTCGCAAAAGCAACCGCGCAATGCACTCCGACCCGCAAATTTCGCTCCACGTAATTCCCGACGCGTCAGCATTCAGCTCCTCAGGCTGCGGAATGACCCATCGGCTTTGCGGGGTAAATTTCCCAAGAGACTGCGCATCGGTTGGATTTTCCTCTGCGCGGTTTCGCCGCGCAAGACTCCTGGGTGCTTCTGCATCGATTGGACTTCGGTCTACGCGGCTTTGCACCGATCAGTTTATTTGCGGAAAGTCCTCTGACAAGATGCGATGAATTATCCGTGCCGCCTCGCGACCGCGCTCGACAAAGAATGATTTTCACTGCAAAAAGCCCCATGATTAGAGCGATACCAGTTTACGTAGCGGGCACCATGTCACTGATGATCGCCGGCTGCTCAACCGGCGGACCAAGCGGTTCAACCATTCAGTCTGGCGCCGCTCAGAGAGATTACGAACGATTGTCCGGCACGTGGCAACTGACGCGCGGAGTCGTAAACGGGAAGCCTGTGCTTGCGAGTGTGGCGCAAAATACAATCCTGATCACTGATCGCAACACATTCCGATTTCCAAAGGCGAGCGGCATCGGAACTCATCCAGCCGGGACCTTTACGGTGAATCCGGATACGAAACCCAAACAAGTGGACTCAATTGCGGAAGGCGGACCGCACGCCGGTCAGCTAACGCGCGGCATCTACGAGATTCTCGACGCAAAGCATAAGCGCGCCTGTTGGGGGCAACCAGGTGGCCCGCGCCCAACAGAATTCACATCACCTCTGGGAAGCGAACGGATTCTTCAATATTGGAAGAAAATTGGACCCGTGCCCTCCAGTTAGAGATACATCCTGCCTCGGGGCCACTAATCCAGGCGCGTCACAAACAATCAGATTCAAATGAGATTCAGCTGGTTAGTGCTCATCTGCATTCTTCTTCTGTTGGTCTACGGAGCGTCGCCATACTTTTCATTCTGGCGATTCACAGCAGCACTTCGGTCTGGCGACGGCGCGGCGCTGAGTTCACGCATGGATTTTCCTGCTATTCGAGCATCGCTAAAGAAACAGCTTGTTGCGCGGTTCACTCAGGGAACGACAGGTCACAAGTGGTGGAATGATATTGGCCCAACGCTGATTGACGCGATTGTTGACGCTTACGTTACTCCGGAAGGCATCGCGGCGTTGAT
>DATIOX010000167.1:0-43299 GCA_035472675.1 Candidatus Dormiibacterota bacterium | reverse complement strand
GCGGCTAACCTGCGTCCGCGGGAAAATTGAAGGTAAAAGGGCTGATGGTTGTAAGTCTTATGAAGCACTTTTGCCCAGGCACTGGTGTGAAAGCAACCGGCGTCGCGATGTAAGGCAACCACAAGATCCCAACCTGGATTTTGGACGGGATTAATAATCCACATTTGCAGAGATTCCTCGTTCGCCTTCGGCTCTACCAAGGAATCCTCGCCGGAAAATGGTGCCGCTTGGACGGATTGTGCTCCGTCTGATTGGAGAGTTTTCAAAAACTCTTTCTAGGCGAGTACTTCCACACCGACCGCTTCGGTAACGCAGCCAGCGACGTATTCGATCTGTTCTTCGGTCAACTCCGGAAACATTGGCAACGAAAGAAATTCGTTGGCGAGATTCTCCGCTATCGGGAATGCACCCTTCGTGTAGCCGAGATTTCTGCAGGCCCCTTGGAGATGAACCGGAACCGGATAATGCACTGCGCACCCGACTCCCTTTTCCTGGAGATGTCGCAGGATTGCGTCGCGTTCCTGTACCCGAACGGCATAGACGTGATAAACGTGGCGCGCGCACTTCGCCTCAAACGGTGTAAGAACCTCATCGAATCCAGCAAAAGCCTGATTGTATTCCAAGGCGTGTTTGCGCCGCAGGGAATTTGCTTCCTCAAGATGACCCAGTTTGATCGACAGGACTGCCGCCTGAATGCCGTCCATCCGGCAGTTCCATCCCATCACGGAGTGGTAATATTTTCGTGACTGGCCGTGGTCTCGCAGCATCTGGATTTGCTTCCGTAACTCAGGGTCGTTCGTCACGACTGCGCCAGCCTCGCCGAAGGCGCCAAGATTCTTTCCGGGATAAAAGCTGAAGCAACCCGCGTCGCCCATCGTGCCTGCTTTTCGGCCTTTGTACTCGGCGCCATGAGCCTGAGCGGCGTCTTCAACGACGAAAAGTCCGTTTGCGCGGGCAAATTCCAAAATCGGATCCATGTCCGCCGGTTGCCCGAAAAGGTGAACCGGAATTATCGCTTTGGTTCTCTTGGTCAGACTCTTCTCAAGTTGCGCCGGGTTCATCGTGAATGTGTCCTGGTCTACATCCACAAACACTGGCCGAGCCTTGCAGTAAGTAATCGCCTCGGCGGTAGCGATAAATGTGTTCGGAACCGTAATGACTTCGTCGCCTTCACCAATTCCCAGCGCCAGGAGAGCAAGCCAAAGCGCGTCAGTGCCATTGCCCACGGCGATTGCGTAGGTCGAGCCGCAGAAAGCCGCGAACTCCTCTTCGAATTTTTCCACGAATGGCCCACCGGCGAAGGCGCTGCTCTCGATTACTTCGCGAATAGCACGATCGAACTTTTCAATTAAAGGAGCGTGATGCGCCTTCAAATCGAGGAAGGGAACTTTCATTTTGCGCTTAGGCTTATGCGGTAGATCTGGGGAGTTGAGGTCAGGCTTCACACGCTACGCTGAGCGGATGTAAAGCTCGCCCGACACTCATCCAGCGAGTGCTTCAACCTGAAAAATCTCTTGGGCTTTGAAGGGGGTGCGAGCCGGGACTGCGTTGCTCGGTTGAGAAAATGTCACGGGTGCGCCGTTCATCTTGAGCGAAGCGCTAGCCGCCTCGAGGATTTTGACCATTTCCAGTCCCCGACGGCCATCCGTTAGTGGTTCAGAATTCGTTTGGATGCAGTCAACAAAATGCTGACAGGCCAGCTTTAACGGTTCCTCCTGATGGAGGTACGGGATGTAGCTGTCTCCGTAATGGTACGAGTATTGAAATTCTGCGAACGTGTCGTAATGCGGCGGACGTTCTACTCGTGCATCGTAAATGCGGATTTTTTCGCGTGTCCGCAAATCATCATAGACGATCATGCGTCGCGTACCGACGATAGTCATTTCGCGAATTTTCCGTGGCTCGAGCCAGCTGCTCTGGATGGTTGCGAAGCGTTTACGCGAGAAGGACAGCGACATGTTTGTGACGTCCTCCACTCCGGGCGTGATATGAGCGTTTCCCTGGCAGTTAATTGTAGTGGGCAATTCGTCCAGAATATGGAGAATGATCGAGATGTCGTGTGGCGCCAGATCCCACGCAACGTTAATGTCCTTTTGGAATAATCCTAGATTGAGACGCCGGCAATTGATATACCGGATCTCGCCCAAATCTCCGGCTTGAACGATTTGGGCAATCTTTTGCACCGGCGAAGAGAAGAGAAAAGTGTGATCGATCATCAAAACCAGACCATTGCGGTCGGCGATTTCGATCAGTTCCTCGCACTCGGGTGAAGACGACGCCATCGGTTTCTCGATGAACGTATGCTTGCCCGCCAGGAGGGCTGCCTTGGCCAATGAAAAGTGATGCTTAACCGGGGCGGCAATGACGACAGCGTCGACGTTTGTGCCGTTGAGAAGCTGCTGGGTCTGTGTCATGCCTTCGATGTCCGGATACAGGGCGCGGATATGTTTTAGGCGCTCAGCATTGAGGTCGCAGACGGCTTTGAGCTGGCAGTCCGCAAGACCTTTGAAGTTGCGAACCAGCAGCGGCCCCCAGTAGCCGCACCCGATTATGCCGACGGAGATTTGCTTCTTCATACTTTTCGAGCTGATTCTGCCAGGATCGGCAAAGTTGGCGCGGGCGAGCGAAGGCCTCCGTGTTGGCGACCGGGTTGCGCCGCCGGTCGGGATTCGAAGAGTTGCCCGGCGATAACGGCGCAAGTCTTGAGGATGATCTTCAGATCCAGCAGGAGGGATAGGTTCTTTAGATAAAACAGGTCCATGGCGATCATCTCATTGAACGTCGTTTTATTTTTGCCATTCACTTGCCAATATCCGGTGAGACCCGGCAATCCGTTTACGCGCTCTCGTTGCCACGGCTGATAATGAGCAAATTCATTTGGCGTGCAGGGCCGGGGACCAACCAGACTCATCTCGCCGCAAAGGACGTTGAAAATTTGAGGTAATTCATCCAGACCACTCGCGCGGAGAATCCGACCGAAAGGCGCCAGACGCGGATCGCCATATGCGTCCAGTTTCGTCATCGGGCAATTGGCGCGGATCAATTCTTCCAAATGGAGCTCGTGACTTTGTGTCTCGGCGCTCACCTTCATTGTTCGGAACTTCCAGATAAGAAAATGTCTTCCACCTAATCCAACGCGTTTCTGTCGATAGAAAATCGGTCCTGGCGAAGCGAGTCGCGTCACCAGCATGAGCAAGATCATCAGCGGCAACCAAATAGGCAGCGCAAGCAGAATGCACGTGATGTCGAGGGCCGATTTCCAGGCAGGTACCCTTTGCACCGGCGCGTCCGAAAAGTCGACTGTAACGTGAGGCGCTTTCGCCCCGTTCCCGTTCGAGCTGTTATAGGGCAAGCTGCCGCCCTTGGTCGCCCGCCCATGCGGGAGATGACCTTCTATTCTCATCTAATGGGTTCCTCCAACTACTGTTAACCCGCTAACCGTGCGGGACTACGTGAGTGAGGAAGCGCCTGCATCTAGGTCTCCGTCCATTAAAGAAACGTGACCGAGGAGCGGGGCCTCGAAAAACTCACCCTAAAAAATGTGAAAACCGGGGGGCAAAGCAGGAAACGAAAATCGAAATCAGGCCAGTAGACCGACATTTGGCCCCAGGCGGGACGGTATGCCGGGAGAGGCTGTTGCTGCATTGGTCTAATTTCCTGCACGCTTACTTCTACGGAAACTGGGGGGTAAAGGTTCCGATTATTTTGCAGGACGAGGGATTTAACGACACTGTCACAATCCCAGGATCAAGCTCCGAAATTCAAGAGATGATCGCAGGTGATCGATCCGCATACTTATTCGATTTCGGACAGAAGAGTGTCGAGATTTTCGCTCTCGGAGCCATCATCTTCAGCCAGTCCCGTTTGCACCAAACACCCGAGGCAAAGTCCGTTGTGCATCCGCACCACGCCACAACAGTGCGGGCACTCGTCGTGTTCGTGCGGGGTCGCTGAAAGGGAATCAGTAAAGCCAGTCAAATCCATTGTTCATTGTCCCAGCTGCCCGCTGGTCCCTAAATGCGTTCCTTTATTTGTTATCTGAAGGCGATTCGTTGGCCCGAAGCCGGTCCTCTGGTGATGGTCGATTGGACTCCACAACGGAATCCGCAGCCTCGCCAGAACCTGATGGCCAAGAAGGGTAAGTGTGAGGTATAGCATTACACCGTGCACAAGCACTTCTACGGGAACGAGGCGACGAAGTTCCCCAAAATGCTCATCGAAAAGGGAAAAAGGTCTGGTTTTTACACGGTTGTTTCAATTACGATTGAGTGAGCTAGCCAATTGCGTTCACAAAAAAATGGAAGTGAGGTATTGAGACCGATGAGCGAATCAACTGTGATTCTAAAGAACGCAGTCGCTGCGGCGAAAGAGACGCTGCAATCGCTTCTCGACCTCGACCCACAGGTAGCGAAGGCCGCGGATCTGATCGAGCAATGTTTACGCGCGGGAAATAAATTGCTCGTTTGCGGGAATGGCGGTAGCGCGGCCGATGCGTCGCATTTCGCAACGGAGTTTGTGGTGCGTTTTATGAAAGACCGTCCCGCATACCCTGCCATCTGTCTTACCGGCGATGGCGGACTTCTCACTGCCGCGGGTAACGATTATGGCTTCGACGAGGTTTTTGCTCGCCAGGTGGCGGCGTTCGGCCTGCCGGGAGATGTGCTGATCTGCCTGACTACGTCCGGCAAATCCAGAAATGTCGAGCGCGCACTACAGGAAGCAAAAGCGCGCCAGCTTAAGACCATCACTTTCCTCGGTCGCGACGGCGGATCGACTATCGGTATGGCTGACATCGACCTCTTGGTTCGAGGCGATTCCACTGCCAGGATCCAGGAAGCACATCAGCTTTTGCTGCACGCGCTGTGCGAGATCTCGGAAGCGCGCCTGTCAGGAAACAAGCTGTAGTGGCACGGCGTGCTGTCTGCGTCTCGGGTGAAGTAGCAGCCGCAACGAAATTACTCGGATTTTTTTAGAAGGCGCTCGCGTTCGCGATCAAGTTGCCGCCGTTCGCTCGCTGTCAAACTACCGATTCCAAATTTCGAAATTTTGTCAAGGATCGGATCAATCGAGGTGTAAACGTCATCCGGGTCCGCCGACCGGCTGGAACGCATTTTGGGGACAACATGGAACTTTGGCCGCGGAGCGAAGCGCGTTTTCAATGCGTCCCACCACGGAAGTTCCGGTCCGGCGCCATGCATTTCAATGAAAAGGAACGCTGCCCCAATGCTTGTCCAAACGACCATCAGGTCGCTCCAGGCGTGATACGCGAGCAGTTGAAACGTGTAAACGGCGCCAAGAATCACTACAACCCATTTGGCCATGATCCGCAGAAACAATTCAGCTCGGGGATAGATGGTGGCGAAAGCGACAAAAATTCCAAAGTGCAACGCCGGCGAACCGGAAAGGAAAGACGGTTGCCAGAGCCCCCTAATTGCGAGAAGTACCGCAGGGGCGACAAGCAAGAGAAGGTAAAGTGCAATATAAGCGCGCCGCCCAATGAAGCGTTCCACTTCTCGGCCGAACGCGAACAGCATGTACATCTCAATGGCGAACCAGAGCAGCCCTGACGGTGCATGCACGAACGCATACGTGAAAAGCCGCCACAGCTGGCCGGACCAGACTGCCGCACTATCAAATTGCAAATAGGCCAAAATAGACCCCGCTCCGATCGCGACGAGAATAGCCGCGAGAATCGCGGCCGCCACGTGCAGCCCAACCAGCATCGTGGTCACGTCGACGGGATAACGGCCCATCCACGCAACCGGCCGATAATCATCGGAGGTGGTGACCCCGAACATGCTTTCAATTAATGCCGCGCACTGTTCTTGCGCAAGCATGATTCATGATTCGTAAGATTCTTACGCCGCTACCGCCAGGAAAACGATTTTGCCGTTCAACGATTCGACGTGGCGAAGCTGTTCATTCATGCTTAAGATTTACACCCTCGTTTCATGAAAAATCTCGCACCTGCCATATTCCCGCCCAATGGAATCGGCGATACGAAACCGACGAACCAGGCGGTGCTCGATTGGGTACGCGAAATCGGAAAACTGACAAAACCGGAGAACATTTTCTGGTGCGACGGTTCCGAGCGTGAGAATGAATTTTTGATTGCGGAATCGTTAAAGCAGAATGTGCTGATTAAGCTGAACGAGAAAAAAGTTCCGCGCTCGTATTTGCACCGGTCCAACCCGAACGACGTCGCGCGCGTCGAGAAGGTCACATTCATTTGTACGCCGACGAAGGAAGAAGCTGGTCCAACAAACAACTGGTCGGAACCGGCGGAGACATATACGAAATTATATGGACTGCTGAATGGCGCGATGCGTGGGCGCACCATGTTTGTCGTGCCTTACATCATGGGACCACCCGATTCGCCGCTGACCAAAGTCGGGTTCGAAATCACCGATTCAAAATACGTCGTGCTCAGCATGCGAATCATGACGCATATGGGCAAAATTGCGCTGAACCGCCTGGGCAACGATCCAAAAGCGGAATGGAACCGTGGCGTGCATTCGTTGTTAGATGTTGATCCTGATCGGCGGTTCATCTGTCATTTTCCCCAGGACAACACGATTATTTCGGTCGGCTCTGGATACGGCGGCAACGTTTTGCTAAGCAAGAAATGCTTCGCGCTGCGCATTGGCTCGTATCTCGCGCGTAAGCAAGGCTGGATGGCGGAGCACATGCTGATTCTCGGCGTTGAATCGCCCGAAGGAAAAAAACATTACGTGGCTGCAGCGTTCCCCAGCGCATGCGGCAAAACCAATTTCGCAATGTTGATTCCGCCGAAACATTTCAAAGGCTGGAAAGTGACGACCGTCGGCGACGACATCGCGTGGATGGAAATTCGCGACGGGCGTTTGTTCGCTGTGAATCCGGAGAACGGTTATTTCGGCGTAGTTCCCGGCACGAGTTATAAATCGAATCCGAACGCGATGAAATCGATCGAGCACGACACGCTTTATACCAATGTCGCGCTCACTGATGACAACGACGTTTGGTGGGAAGGAAAAGATGGCGCGCGGCCGAAGCATGCCATTGACTGGCGCGGGAACGATTGGACGCCCGACTCAAAAGAAAAAGCCGCGCATCCAAACAGTCGGTTCGCCACGCCGATGCGCAATAATCCGGCTCTCGATCCCGACGTTGAAAAAGGCGAAGGTGTTCCGATCAGCGCCATCATTTTCGGCGGTCGCCGCAGTGACACGGTCCCTTTGGTTTACGAGGCGTTCGATTGGAATCACGGCGTTTACCTTGGCGCTACAATGGCCTCAGAGACAACCGCAGCCGCGACGGGCGCTGTCGGCAAAGTCAGGCGCGATCCGATGGCGATGTTGCCTTTCTGCGGATACAACATCGGCGATTATTTCAAGCATTGGATCGACATTGGAAAACGTCTCACCAATCCGCCTCTCATCTTCAACGTGAACTGGTTCCGCAAAGGCGAGAATGGAAAATTCCTCTGGCCGGGCTTCGGCGAGAACATGCGAGTGCTTAAATGGGCCATTGATCGCTGCGAACGGAGAGGCGGCGCGCTCAAATCGCCCGTTGGCTGGTTGCCTAGCCCACACGATCTCGATCTGGAAGAGCTCGATATCGACCATAAATCTGTCGCCGACCTTCTCGGAATCGATCACGAGGAATGGCAAAAAGAACTCGCCGAGCATAAGACCTTTTTCGACTCGCTCGGCGGTGTTGTGCCGGAGGAGCTGTTGAGACAGCGTCAACGGCTCGTCGCGCGATTTAACAAGTAGAGCTCGTAATCGGTGGGGAGCGCGGGCGCCCCGCCTGCTCTCCCCGGAAAATTTGCGAACCGCTTGACTGGCAGCGAATATTTCCAGTGGGTTCGAAGATTGCGAAGAACAAGCGCGTCACAACGCCAAGCGCGAAGGATTGCATTGAGATTCGTGGGGCCCGTCAGAACAATCTCAAAGGAATCGATGTCGATCTTCCGCTGGGGAAATTGACGGTCGTCACAGGTCCCAGCGGCAGCGGCAAATCGAGCCTGGCATTCGAGACGATTTACGCCGAAGGCCAGCGACGTTACGTCGAAACATTCAGCCCATATATGCGGCAATTTCTAGACCGCATGGACAAGCCGCGCGTCGACGACATCCGCGGCATCCCTCCCGCGATCGCCATCGAACAGGCGAATCCTGTCAAGAGCTCCCGCTCCACCGTCGGCACAATGACGGAGATCAACGATTATCTGAAATTGCTCTGGCCGCGCGTTGCTCGATCGTTCTGTCCGAGTTGCAGACGGGATATTCGCCCTGAAACCGCACAGTCAATTAGTCACCAGGTGTTGCACGACTGCTTCGGGAAAACTATTCTCATCACGTTCTGGGTTCCCGTTCCGTCGAAGACTGACCCTCGGAAGTTCTTCGATTTCCTCCAGCAGCAGGGTTACCTGCGCGTCTGGATCGACAACCAAATCGTGCGCGTCGATGTCGATCCAAAATTCAAGCGACTTGGCGCGCGTGTGCAGGTTATTCAGGATCGCATTGCAATCTCGGAGGAAAACCGCGCACGATTAATCGAGGCAATTGAAACCGCGCTGCGCTTTGGGAAAGGCAAGATTAACATCATTTCGGTTTCACAAAACGCCCAACCTCCAACGCCCAACCTCCAACGTCGAAATGATCACGGATCAGCGATCACTGATCACAAGCTCCCATTCTCCACCGGCTGGCATTGCGCCCACTGCGATCTCGACATTCGCCCGCCTACACCCGGGCTGTTCAGCTTCAACAATCCACTCGGCGCGTGTCCGGAATGTCGAGGTTTTGGTCGTACCATCGCAATCGATCTAAACAAGGCGATTCCAAATCGCGGTCTTAGCATCAAACAAGGCGTGGTGCGCGTTTTTCGCGGTGCCGAGTTTGGCGAATCGCAGAAAGATTTGCTTCGAGCCTGCGCACGGAAAGAGATCGATATCGATGTTCCATTCGAAGAATTGCCGAAGGCCGACCAGGACTTCGTCATCGAAGGTGAGAAACGATCAGGCGATTATACGGAAGATGATTACGAAAACGATCGGTGGTATGGCGTGCGCGGCTTCTTCCGGTGGCTTGAAAGCAAGACTTACAAGATGCACGTGCGCGTTTTGCTCAGCCGCTATCGAGCTTACGTCACCTGCCCGAGCTGCAACGGGGGAAGATACCAACCCGACGCGCTCAATTACAAAATAGTCGCGGCGGTGCGTGCTCGCCGGGACAGTCCTCGCACAGCGCCGGCACAGCTGACGCTTCCCGAATTCCAGGCACTTTCGATCTTGGATGCCCGCAATTTTCTGACGGCGATCGAGATTCAGTCGAACGATTCGACCGCGCGAATGTTGCGCGACGAAATCTGTGCGCGCCTCAATTATCTCTGCGAAGTCGGCGTTGGCTATCTCACGCTGGATCGCTCCACGCGCACTTTGAGCGGCGGCGAAGTGCAACGGGTGAACCTCACAACATGTCTCGGTGCATCGCTGGTCAACACGCTGTTCGTCATGGATGAGCCCAGCGTCGGTTTGCATCCGCGCGACGTTGGCCGGCTCGTGCGGTTGATGCACAACTTGCGGGACAAAGGCAATACGCTGCTTGTGGTCGAGCACGAGGAACAAATCATTCGCGCCGCTGACAATTTAATCGATATCGGCCCAGGCCGCGGCGAGCACGGCGGCGAGTTAGTTTGGAACGGATCGCTCCGAGATTTTCTCGCAGGTGATGGCGGAAATCTGCGGAGCGCGGGCGCTCCCCAATCACTTACGCGTGATTACCTAACGAATCGCGAATCAATCTCGCTCCCAAAATCGCGGCGCAGATCGACAGCGTCGATCAAGATCATCGGTGCGCAACAACACAACCTGAAGAACATCGATGTCGAACTTCCGCTGAGCGTATTTACATGTGTCACCGGCGTTTCCGGTTCCGGCAAATCCACGCTGATTCACGATGTACTGTATCGGAATCTGCTGGTCGCGAAGGGGCAGTCGTCTGATCAAGAGGCCGGCGCGTGCAAATCGGTAACCGGCGCGCATCGCATCCGGGACGTGATCATGGTCGATCAGGCACCACTTGCGCGCACGCCGCGGTCAACGCCGCTGCTTTATTTGGGGCTTTACGATCGCGTTCGCGAATTGTTCGCCGCTCAACCGGAAGCAATGTCGCAGGGACTCACAGCAGGCACATTCTCGTTTAATTCCGGCAGCGGCCGCTGCGAGCGTTGCTCCGGTACAGGATACGAGAAAATTGAGATGCAATTTTTGAGCGATCTCTTCGTGCGCTGCGCAGAATGCGAAGGCAAACGATTTCAACCGCATGTTCTGAAAGTTCGACTGCATGGAAAATCAATCCACGATCTGCTCAAGCTCACCGTAAGCGAAGCGATCGAATTTTTCGCGCAAATCGGCGAGGACAAGACCTTGGCCGAAGCGCTTAGCGTGCTTGAGGAGGTTGGGCTTGGCTACCTGCGATTAGGGCAACCTCTCAACACGCTCTCCGGTGGTGAATCCCAGCGTCTCAAACTGGTCGGTCATTTGCGCGAAACAGAAAACGTCGTGGCATTGGCTTCCAGCCAATTTCCGATCGGCACGATGCCGATGCCAGGTGGCAATTTGCTTATCTTCGATGAACCGACCACGGGACTTCACTTCGATGACGTGGCGATGCTGCTGCGGCTATTTCAGCGGCTGGTCGATCGCGGTCATTCCATCGTGGTGATCGAGCACAATCTCGAAGTAATCAAGTGCGCCGATTGGATCGTAGATCTTGGCCCCGAAGCCGGAGACGCGGGCGGCGATGTGGTAGCGGTTGGAACTCCAGAGCAAATCGCGAACATCGAAAATTCGCACACCGGGAAATTCCTGCGACAGGTTCTGTCGAAATCTCGCAGAGCGCTGCATGTCATCCCGAGCCGCGAAGACGGCGAGGGACCTCGCAAGGCATCACGCGAGTTGGAGAGGTCCTTCGCGTGCGCTCAGGATGACGAAGTGGAAATAGCCCGAGCAGCTGAGGACGCTCCCCGTTTTCGAGTAAATGGAATGAACGGCGCAATCCAAGTCCATGGCGCCCGCGAGCACAATCTGAAAAACATCGATGTCAAAATCCCGAGGGAACGAATGGTGGTTATCACCGGTCTGAGTGGCTCCGGAAAATCTACGCTCGCATTTGATATTCTATTCGCGGAAGGACAGCGTCGTTTTCTCGACAGCATGTCGCCCTATGCACGGCAATTCGTCGAGCAGCTGGAAAAACCGGATGTCGATTTGGTCAGCGGATTGCCTCCCAGTGTCGCGATTGAGCAACGGGTCACACGCGGCGGAGGGAAATCGACTGTCGCGACAGTGACAGAGGTTTACCACTTTTTCAGGCTGCTTTTCGCAAAGACCGGAACGCAGTTTTGCCCGGACTGCGATTTGCCGGTGGAGAAACAAAGTCTCGCTGCCATTACCAAACAAATCGAATCAACAGCGAAACGCGGGCCGGTGAGAGTGCTTGCGCCATTAGTCAAGGCTCGAAAAGGTTTTCATACCGAAGTCGCGCGCTGGGCGGAACGCCAGGAATTCGATACACTGTATGTGGATGGAAAACTGATTCCCACCCCGGATTTTCGAAAATTGGAGCGATTCAAAGAGCATACGATTGATGTAGTCGTTGGTCTCATCGATCGGAAGCGAATTGCGGAGGCGCGCGAGGTCGTTCGTCGGGCACTGGAGATTGGCCGCGGCACGGGCCGTCTGCTTGATTCAAAAAACAGGCTAACAGTCATGAGCACCGAAATGAGCTGCCCAAACTGTGGCCGCGCGTTCGAGCAGCTCGATCCGCGTTTGTTTTCGTTCAATTCACCTCACGGTGCGTGCGAAGAATGCGGCGGATTCGGCGAAATTTGGGATCAGGATCTGCAAACCGCTGCCAGCCCAGACGGTGAATCGGTTCTGGAAACGGAGCTCGCCGCCGAGCGCGAATCCGAATGGATCGAGGAAGGCGAGGCGCGCGAATGCCCGAGTTGTCACGGCTCGCGTCTGAACGCCGTGGCGCGCCACGTGCGTGTCCAGGGTTACACGATCGATCAATTCACGAATCTTTCGGCTAGCGAAGCAGCACGCAAGATTGATAGATTGAGGTTCCGGGGAACGCATCAAACAATCGCTGTCGGTCTCGTTCCGGAAATACAGCAGCGATTGCGTTTCATGGAGAAGGTCGGCCTCGGTTATCTTGCGCTTGGGCGCTCTGCGAAAACGTTAAGCGGCGGAGAATCGCAGCGGATTCGGTTAGCAGCCCAACTCGGCTCGAACCTCCGTGGCGTCCTTTACGTACTGGATGAGCCGACAATCGGTCTCCATCCGCGCGACAACGTGCGTCTGCTCGACACCCTCGCCGCGCTACGGAACAAAGGAAACTCACTCATTATTGTCGAGCACGATGAGGAAACAATGCGGCGAGCAGATCACATCGTCGATCTTGGACCGCGTGCAGGAATTCACGGCGGAGAAGTTGTGGCGAGCGGCACGCTGCTCGACGTGGAAAGGAACTCAGATTCAGAAACGGCGCGGTGCCTGAAATCGCCGCTTCACCATCCCATCCGCGGATCGCGCCGGTCGTTACGCGATGTTGGAGACTGGATCGAAGTCCGCGGCGCGAGGGCGAATAATTTGAAAGATATCGATGTTCGTTTTCCCGTTGGCAGGCTTTCAGTGATCACTGGAATTTCCGGCAGCGGCAAATCGACATTGATGCACGAGGTAATCTGGCCTGCGGTGTGCCAGCAACTGAAAGAAAAAAAACGCGCGGGGAATGGCGATCTATTCAAACTGGTTATCGGCGGGCAAGAGATCGAAGCTGTTTATGAGGTCGATCAATCACCGATCGGTAAGACATCGCGATCCACGCCGGGTACCTATGTCAAAGTGCTCGACGAGATCCGGAATCTTTACGCGCAATTACCCGTCTCGCGCGTGCGTGGATATTCTGCCAGCCGATTCTCGTTCAACGCCGAAGGCGGTCGTTGCGAGACCTGCAAGGGTCAGGGCGTAATTAAACTGGAGATGAATTTTCTGCCGCGCAGCTACGTGCCATGCGAAGATTGCTGCGGCAAACGTTACAATCCGCAAACGCTTGAGGTACTCTACAACGACAAATCGATCGGCGACGTGATGGAAATGACGATCGAAGAAGCGGCGGAATTCTTTTCGGCGCACCCAAAGATTGCGCGGCCGCTCTCTTTGCTGGTCGATACGGGATTGGGCTATCTCAAGCTGGGACAACCGAGTCCCACGCTGAGCGGCGGCGAAGCGCAGCGACTGAAGCTAGTCACACAACTCAAGCGTGGTGTTAGCCGCGCGGCCGACGAGCGGATTCGTAAGATGCGCAAACCAGGCTCGACATTGTATTTGCTAGAGGAACCCACGATCGGCCTGCATATGGCCGACATTGAATTGCTTCTCAGCGTGCTGCATCGGCTCGTCGACGAAGGAAACACGGTGATTGTCATCGAGCATAATCTCAGCGTGATCGCAGAGGCTGATTACATTGTTGATCTTGGCCCAGAGGCCGGCGCGGATGGAGGCGAAGTCGTCGCCTGCGGGACGCCGGAACAAGTTGCAAAGAACCGCGTCAGCCGCACCGCGCCGTTTTTGCGAAAAGTATTGAACACATCGCGTGCAAAAAGAGCGCTGACATCCTGAGCGAAGCGAAGGATGTCACAATCAAAGTGCGCGGCTCGCAGAGCAGCTAGCGTGGTCCATCACCCATTGGGAGGTCCCTCACTTTGTTAGGGATGACGCGCGTTCTAATTGCGGGTACCGGTGACATCAGTAACAATGCCACACCAATGCTCGCGTATTATCTGCACAATCTCGATCCGATTATCTTTCGCATTTACGACAACGTCGGGCCGCGATGGTACGGTCTGGCTTATGTGCTTGCATTTATCTGCGGCTATCTGCTCTTGCTCTGGCTGGCCAAACGCGGGTACGCCGATCTACCCCCGCAACGAGTCGGCGACTTCATCACTGGCTGCGCGCTGTTTGGCGTGATCATCGGTGGGCGCCTCGGCTACGTTTTCTTCTACAAACCCGAAATGTTGCGCGAGCCGCTGTCGATCTTTCGCGTTTGGGAAGGCGGAATGTCCAGTCACGGCGGAATGCTTGGTTTGTTGCTTTTCACTTTGTACTACGCGCACCGACACAAAATCTCGTGGACAAATCTTGGCGATAATCTGGTTGTCACCGCGCCAATTGGTTTGTTCTTTGGGCGCTGTGCCAATTTCATCAACGGCGAACTTTACGGACGGATGACGAAAGTCCCCTGGGCGATGCAATTCCCCAAGGAACTATTCGATCATCCTCAGGAAGCCGAGCGCGCGGTCACGGCATGCGCTCGAATTAATCCATCGCTCACCACGCCCGATGCAATCGTCGGTGCAGTTCGCCAACCGCAAGTGGCGACTGCGTTGCGCTCAATCATTTCGCCGCGGCATCCCTCGCAGCTTTACGAGGCTTTTTTTGAAGGAGTCGTTCTGTTCGCGATTTTGTGGTTCGTACGTACGCGCAGGCGTGAGCCGAATGGCGTTTTAGCCGGATTGTTCTTTATTTGGTACGCGATTTTTCGGATCGTAATCGAATATTTCCGCGAACCCGACGCGACACTGGTTGGTCCCTTCACGCGAGGCCAATTTTTTTCGTTCTTCCTGATCGCGATTGGTCTCGGGTTTGTTGTAGTAGCAAAAATGCGACCGACGTTCCCACAAAAACTCTCCCCATAGCTTGTCATGTCGAGCCGAGTCGAGACATCTCTAGTTTGAACAATAAGAGATTTCTCCACTCCGCTGCGCTTCGGTCGAAATGACAAGTAGCGTTTCTCCAAAACGGCGCTATTACTTAACCCGGTGACACGGGAATGCTCGTTCCGGAAATCGTAGCGGCCGGCGGCGGTCTCCTTTTTGCGTTCGATCACGCGACGATCGCAGGAAAACTCGTCCTCACTCTTCTAGCCGTCGTTTCCATTTTCAGTTGGTCCATCATGATCACGAAATTGCGCGTGATCCGGTTTGCCCGAAAACAGAACGCGCGTTTCCTCGCCGCTTTTCGACAGGACCGACAACCGCTCCGTCTATTTGAGAAAAATGCGCGCTTTCCCGGAGCGCCGGTATTCAATGTGTATCGTGCTGGTTGCGAGGAAATGACATTTCATTTGCTCGGATCGCCTGAGGTGGACGACACGTTTCGTGCACGGCTCGGAATCGCTGACAAAATTTCGCCGGCACAAATGGGTGCGGTAAACGCCGCGATGGAGCGTGCGGTGGGCGAGACAGCGCTTTCGCTTGAATCGCAGATGATTTTGCTCGCAACTGCGGTAAGTGGTTCGCCCTTTCTCGGCTTGCTTGGCACGGTCTGGGGCGTGATGGATGCGTTCACCGGCGTGGCCGAGGCAGGCTCGCCGAACCTCGTCTCGATGGCGCCCGGTGTATCCGGCGCGCTCATCACGACAGTGACAGCGCTCTGCGTCGCGATCCCAGCGATGTTTGGATACAACTTTCTCGTCACCAGTATTCGCGGGATCATCGTCGAGATGGACAATTTTGCCGCTGAACTCGCTTCGGAATTCGAGCACAAGTACGTCGATCACAGTTCGCGTGAATCGGCGTTTCGCCGATGAGACGCTACTCCCAACGCCAGAATCTTTCGACCCTCAGCGAGATCAACATCACGCCGCTGCTCGATCTGGCGTTCGTGTTGCTCATCATCTTCATGATCACAACGCCGCTACTTGAAAGCACCATGAACCTCGTGATTCCATCCAGCGGCGCGACGAATCCGCCGATCAAGTCAGCGCAAGTGCAAATTGTCTCTATCGATCGCAACGACACGATTCGGTTTAACAATCAGGTAATCGATTTGAAAGCGCTCACGGCGCGACTAACGGAATCGAAACAAACCAATCCAGACATTGCTGTTGTGATTAGGCCCGATCGCGACTTGCCGGTGCAAAAATTGATCACGTTGATGGATGCGCTAAAGCAGGCGCAGATTACGAAGGTTGGCATCGCCACAAGGGCCGAGTCGAAATAGATGTCGAAGAATCCGCGGTTTTGGCGAAACGTCACGTTAATTGCCGTTGCGCATGTCGCACTAATTGCAGGATTGATTCGCTGGAGTTTAGCAGCCCGGAGCGCGCCAGATGCAGAAAGCTTGATTTGGTTGAGTGCGGGAGATCTCGAGCGCGGGAGATCAGATAATAGCGTGGCATCCTCTTCAAAGATTTCGATTCCTTCTGTTGAGTCAGAACCTTTGAAGCCGGATGAAGAAGAAAAGGAACAGCCACCTTTAATTCAAGCAAAGAGCGAAATCGAATTGCCGAAAACAACGCCGATGGAAACACCTGTGCCAAAGGCAACTGCAAAGCCGAAGGCAACGCCAAAATCCACTCCGAAGCCAACGCCCAAGTCGACTCCTAAAAAAACTCTGCTGGCGAAAGCGACCAAATCATCGGCGCACCCCAAGTCGAGTCCGCCAACACCCACGGAAGGCCAAACCGACGCGAGTAATGAGAAAAAGAAGAGCGCGAAAACTAAATCGTCAGCCGATAACGGCGCGGGGAAGACAGGTTCAGCGGGCAAGGGCGGCGATCATGCAGGCGGTGGGACGAGGGCATCCGAATTCGGCTGGTATGGAAACATGCTGCATGACCGGTTTTACAGCGCATGGATCCAACCGACCACTAGCGTCCCTTCCAGCTCTAAAATTTCGACGCTGGTGAAAGTTCGAATCGAAAAAGACGGTCACGTATCCAAATTCGAAATCATCAAACCCTCCGAAAACGTTGTCGTGAATGAATCGGTTGCAGCGGTTGCGAAACGAGTGACTGAAGTTGATCCACCCCCGGTTGGGCTTGGCAATGGCAATCACTACGACGTGAAAATTAATTTCGAGCTAAATACGAATCAGGAGCCAGCGAAATAACGTTATCTCACCCGTGCTCGGGATCGCCGGAACAGATATCCGCGATTCAACCGCGATTTTCCGAAAATTTGTCCTCGATCAAGCGATGTAAGTGTTCAGATATCGCTGGGTGATCGAGGCGCTGGACGACTTCATCCAGAAATCCAGTCACAATGAGACGCTGGGCGACGGGAACTGGAATACCGCGGGTGCGCAGGTAGAAAAGCTCGTCTTCATCGACTTGCCCGGAAGTCGCCCCATGGGTGCAGCGGACGTTGTCGGCGAGAATTTCAAGGCCAGGCATCGAATTGGCTTCTGCGTCGTCACTCAACAAAAGGTTGCGGACCTTTTGATAAGCATCGGTGAAATGGGCATGCGGCTCTACTCGGATCAGTCCACCAAAAATCGTGCGGGCGCGATCGTCGAGCGCGTTTTTGTACAGGAGATCGCTCGCGGTATGCGGCGAGACATGGTCCTGCAACGTGCGCGCATCGAATTCCTGCTGGTGACTGGCAACCGCGACAGCCAGCAGATCGCTGCGGCCGCCTTCGCCGGTAAGCCGGCTGAGACTTTCGAAGCGCGAATATCGCGAGCCAAGATTCAAGTTCAGACTCATCGCCGAAGCATCATGATCGACCGTTGTCGTGTTCATTTGCAGCGCGATGACATTGTCCGCCCAGTTTTGCGCGCACACGTAGGTGACCTTCGCGCCGGGACCGGCGACGAGATCGTTTACGCCGCAGGCAAAACCGGGCGCATGTTCATTCACCGAGCGGAAATGTTCGATCACGGTGACCTTGGCAAGCTCGTCGGTGACCAGGAGCAGATGCGGAAACGCGGAATCGTTTTCACTATTCAGCCAATGGAAAATCTCGATTGGCAGCTCGATTTCGACGCCGCGCGGCACGTAAAGAAACGTTCCTGACGAAACCGACGCCTTGTGCAGCGCCGCGAACTTGGCAGATCCAAGCGTCGCTGGTTGCGACATGAAATGTTTGCGGAACAACTCGGCGTGCTCGACCATGGCGCGCTCGAGCGATTGAAAGATTACACCGCGCTTTTTTAGTTGATCAGAAATCACGTCGCGCTCGATGAGCTCGTCGCCGGCAAAGATCATCCGGCCCGCGACCTCATCCAAGCCGCGCGATCGTTCCAGAATCGCGGCGCGCTCTTCGTCACTTAATGCGCCGCCGTACTTGAACGACGTCAGATCAAGAAGACCGACATTCGCAAATCGCCAAGCCTGATCCTTCCGCGTCGGCTTCGGCAAGGACTCAAATTGTTTCCAAGCCGTGCGTTGCTGATCACGAAACCAATCGGGAAATTCGCGCGACTCGGCTGGGCCAGAAAGAATCGATTCCGATTTCTCGACTTCGCGATTAGCGACTGAAGACATCTTTGGTTTTGTGTTGGAACCAGAACGGCGGTCAGAGACCGCGGCTACAGAATTTCTGGCGCGGAAAGCTATCCGACCGAGCCTTCCATCTCCAGCTCGATCAGTCGCTTGAGCTCGACGCTGTATTCCATGGGGAATTGGCGGACGAGATCGTTGACGAAACCGTTAACGCTCAAACTCATCGCCTGCGCCTCAGTGAGACCGCGCTGTTGCATATAGAAAATTTGATCCGAGCTGACCTGGCTGACACTGGCCTCGTGTTGGACTGCATTGCCGGTGCCGCGCACAGTGATAGCCGGATACGTGTCCGTGCGCGAAGTCGCATTGATCAGAAGCGCGTCGCATTCCGTGTTGTTCTTGCAATTCTTAAGATGCTTCGGCACATGAACCAAGCCACGGTAGGTCGCGCGGCCTTTGCCGATGGAGATCGATTTTGAAATAATGTTACTGGTTGTCTCATCGGCAGCGTGAATCATCTTCGCGCCGGTGTCCTGATGCTGGCCGTCGTTGGCGAGCGCGATGGAAAGAACTTCGCCGCGCGCTTTTCGACCCTTCATAATCACGCTGGGATATTTCATGGTGAGTCGCGAGCCGATGTTGCAATCGATCCATTTCACTTCCGCGTTTTCCTGGGCAAGACCGCGTTTTGTGACGAGGTTGAAAACGTTGGAAGCCCAGTTCTGGACCGTGATGTACTGAATCTTGGCGCCCTTTAGCGCGACCAATTCCACCACGGCGCTGTGCAACGTGGGGGTGTTAAACTTCGGAGCCGTGCAGCCCTCCATGTAAGTCACTTCCGAGCCTTCATCCGCAATGATGAGGGTGCGCTCGAATTGGCCGAAGTTTTCGGCGTTGATACGGAAGTAAGCCTGCAGCGGGTGTTTCACTTTCACGCCGGGCGGGACGTAAATGAATGAGCCGCCACTGAACACGGCGGAATTCAGCGCGCTGAATTTGTTGTCCGCGATCGGGATGACTTTGCCGAACCATTTCCGGAAAATTTCCGGATAATGTTTCAGTCCTTCGGTCGAGCCAACGAAAATGACGCCCTGTTCGCCGACCGCTTTCTTGATGTTCGAATAGACGGCCTCGCTGTCGAACTGCGCTTCTACACCGGCAAGAAATTTGCGTTCCTGCTCGGGAATGCCAAGCCGCTCGAATGTACGCTTGATGTCCTCCGGTACTTCATCCCAGCTACGTTTCGTCTCAGTCCCGGGGGAAAGGTAATAGCGGATTTTGTCGAAGTCGATCGCCTCCAGGTCCTTGCTAGCCCAATGCGTGGGGAGCGGCTTTTCCAGAAATGTCTTGAGCCCTCTTAGGCGAAATTCGCGCACCCAGTCCGGGTCTTGTTTGACGTCTGAGATGTAGTGTACGGTCCGCTCGCTCAGGCCGGCGCCGGCATCGCGCACATGAGCTTCCGGATAAGAGAAATCCCCGATGTTGCGATTAATATCGACTGCAGAAGTCTCGGTTTTCATTGTGAATTTTACCCTATTTACCTATACGCTGGTTCAATCGCCCCGTCGCGCGCCCAATCGTAACCTCTCTCTTCGAGCTCGAGAGCGAGTTCTTTCCGCCCGCTTCTAACGATTCGACCCGCCACCATCACGTGGACGTGATCGGGTACGATGTAGTTCAGGAGGCGCTGATAGTGCGTAATTAACAATATACCAAGATCAGGGCCGCGCAAAGAGTTTACCCCATGCGCCACAGTCTTGAGTGCGTCGATGTCCAAGCCGCTGTCCGTCTCGTCAAGAACTGCATACTTAGGCTCTAACATTGCCATTTGTAGAATCTCGGTGCGCTTCTTTTCGCCTCCGGAAAAGCCCTCGTTAACCGCCCGCGACGTGAATGAACGATCCATCCCGAGCAACTCCATCTTTTCATAAAGCTGCGCGTAGTAATCGGTCGCCTCGAGCTCTCCCCCTTCCGGCAAGCGCGATTGCAATGCCGCCCGCAGAAAATTGGCGATCGTCACGCCTGGGATTTCGCTCGGATACTGGAAGGCCAGGAAAAGACCGCGTCGCGCGCGTTCGTCAGGTTCAAGCTGCAGAAGATCCTCGCCATCCATCAATATTTTGCCAGCGGTGACGTGATAATCCGGATGGCCGGCCAAAACCTTGGCCAGTGTGCTTTTTCCTGAGCCATTTGGACCCATCAGCGCATGCACTTCACCCCGCGGCACACGCAGAGTCAGTCCTCGAACGATCTCCTGATCGCCCACAGCAATGTGTAGTCTCTCTATGTTTAATTCCTTCATAAAGGCGAACAATAAACATACGCTGGTTTGGGTGATTTGCGAGCGATGAACCCAGCGGACGAAGCCCGTGCCCCGAAGGGCTTTCGGGGTCTGCGTGGCTACCCCGCTTGGATTCGAACCAAGAATAACGCCTCCAAAGGGCGCTGTGTTACCGTTACACCACGGGGTACGCAGGCTTGCGATTTTAGATTGGCGATTTTCGATTCAAGCGCAATGTCCAAAATTCAAGCGTGAGTGCCCTTCCGCGAAGCAACTTGCCGAGAAAATTAAGGTTGAATGATCGATGATGCGCGTATGGTTCCTGGTGCGAACAAAGGGGCTCGGTTATGGATCGAACAACCTTTCTTGAGCATTACCGGGTCAGCGTTGGCTACGATGGCACGCCGAATGAGCTTGGCCGAGACGGCGGCGCGGTCGCTTACGAGGCCGTGGACGAAAGATCCAGCGAACCGGTTGTCTTAACACTAGTTCCCGTAGAAAGCATCGATCCGGCCGTCCGGGAGCAATTCGAAGAGCAGGCGCGCGCTGTGCAGAGACTGCGCCACGTCAATATTGCCAAGGTTTTTGATTTCGGACGCGAAGGCGAAGATTACGTTTACGCCTCGGAGCGATCACCAGGCGAAACGCTTGCTGCGTGGGTTGCCCAGCACGGTCCAATGCCGGCTGACGCCACGTTGCGTGTGGCGGAACAAATCGTGAGCGTGCTTTCATCTGCCAGTTTTCACAAACTTCCATATCCGCCTGTTCAGCCCCAAGACATCATTGTTGTTCCGGGACAAACTCCCGAAGGTGGCTGGCCACTAGTCAAGGTGACGAACTTCGGTTTGACCGGGGTTAAGGCAGGCACGGAAAGCTCGCCACAGGGCGAGACTTCGTCCGCCCATGTAGCAGGCGAACTCGAGCGAAACGAAGTAGAAGTGAATGGGCAAATATCTTCTGCGGAGCCGTCCCCCATCGCTGGACCTCGAGCAGAGCATGAAACGACGGGTCTCCGTTCGGAGATCTATTCGCTTGGTGTGACAATGTATTTTCTTTTGAGCGGCATAGAGCTTTCGGCTGAGACGCTCCGGCAGCCTCCGAAGCTTTCGGGATTTCCAAAACCGCTGCGAAACTTGCTTTCCCAGATGTTGCATCCCAATCCCGGTCAGCGTCCAAAGGACCTGGTCGTGCTAGGAGAGATGATTCGGAGTTGCCTACTAAAAATTGAACGCCGACTCGCATTGGCCAATCGATACGGCATTCCCTTCAGAACAACAATTCCCCGACCGGACCAGCCTCGGCCGCGGCACTTGCTACGAACAGCATTGGCGTTTGGTGCGCTCGTCGTGGCTGCAGCGGTGCTTGCTGCATTCCTGTTGCCGGGGGCGACTGGCAAAATCTTACATCGGCCTCGCGAGACAAAGTCGATTGGCGTTCTTGTTGGGGTTCCCGAATCTTCACCTGCGCCGGCCTCGGCCCAAAATGCTGCTACGCCAGTGGCTCCTGCAACTGTGCTATCGCAGGCGGCAAATGCGGCTATGGGGTCCGCGAATCAACCAGCGACGGACGCTGCGGCAGTTCCCAATTCGTCTCAAGCTGCGACCCCGGATCTTCAACAGGCTCAGACATCGAGCAGCCAATCGCAGGCCGCTACGACCCAAAACGCTGTCGCGGCCACTTCGCCAACCGCAGCTCCGGAAAATTCCGTTGACGCCGAGGTTACTAATTCATCCACGAAAGCTTCCGAGACTGAGCAACCCACCACTGCCAGTCAGTCGAGTTCACGTGGCAAAAAGAAACGCGTTGCTTCGACATCGCTACCTCGCCAGGGTTCAGTGCGCGTCCGAATGCTTGGAATAACGTCCGATGGAAGGATAATTTATCGTTTGCCCTCGGGGCGCACCAGAATCATCGCGCCTGATTCGGACCAAAATCAATTCGCTCCGCGCAGGCATCGCCGCGTTCCCAGTCGGCGCGATGAGATGTTCGCTCCTCCGCCTCAATTTGGGCCGGATTATCTTCCCTACGATTAGTTCCTCAGGAGCGCGCGAGAGAGACGCTAAAGATAACGGCCGTTGTTTTCCGGCAGACCGGTTTTGGGACCCCTGAACTTGTAAAAAAAATCGAAAAAAAAGCTTGCCTAGCGGCACGATTCCCGGCATAACCTCGCCCTCGTGGGGAAACGACCTGCCCTCTGGGCATTCGCAACTGCATCGCTTCTTGTCATTTCCAGCGCAGCGCTTCGCGCGCAGGCGTTGGCCCCTTCAACGTTGGATCTCGCGAGCCACGATCAGAAGAAGGCTGACGACATGGTTCAAGTGATCACGCAGAAGTCGGCGCCGGGAAACACAGAAAAGCCGATGAAAGCGGTCACGAAAAAGCGAGCGCCCGCGACCCCGAAGAAGTCGGCACAACCGGTCAGGCAAGAGCCTGCGCAAGCCATCGCCAAGGAGCCGACGCAAGCGATGACGAAAAAGCCGAGGAGCGCGATCACCCAAAAGCCGTCGCAACCAGTCGCCAAAGATTCGGGGCGAACGTTCACGGCAGAGCCAGTGCGACCAATGGGTCAACAAACCGTAAGCAAAACGACACAGCCTTTCGGCCATTTCAGCTTCAAAACCGCAGACGGCAAAAAAGAATCAATCCCAGTCATCTCGCAGTATTATCCGAAACAGATCGTTTACCCGTATGGCAGGGTCGATCGGCACATCGACAGCAGACTGATGCAAGCAGCGACCATCGCGCAGGAACGCGCCCACGCGCATTCGCGCTCGAGATGCTGGCATTATGTAAAAGACGCATTGCTTGCTTCTGGCGTTATCGAATCGCGCCCGAAGACCGAACTCGCCAGGGATGCTGCCCAGGAGCTCGTCAGCAATTACGGATTCAAAAGACTATCGGTCAGCGATCCATTTTCTGCGCCGGTTGGTTCGGTGCTCGTGTATGGCACCGCCCGTAGCGTCGGCCATGTTGAGCTGCGCACGCGGGACGGTTTCGTTAGCGATTTCCGTTCGAAAACGCCGTCGCGTCGTCCTTTGTTGGGCGTTTACGCCAAGCTGTAATTTTCTCGCCGACTGCTGGGATCCAATGATCCTTAATCAATCGCATCATTGGCGCTACGTCCGCCGCACCGGTGCTGGAGGCGTCGACGTAGGTTAGTCGCAGCGGCTGAAACCGTCGGAGTAATTCAGCGCTGCCCCCGGCGTTGACCCCGTTAGTAATTCCTGATCAGGCGGGTCACTGCGATGAGCATGGACGTGACCGGCCAGGCGGCAATGCCAGTGATCAGAATGAAGAAGAAAAGCTCGGCGATGTAATCCCGGCTTGATTCTGCGCCAAAGAATTCACTGCTTAATTTGTGGAAGGCGGGCAACCTTGTGGCTGGCCGATCCACGGAGGAACTCACCTGGTTTTTCGCCGTCGGACGATAGTGGTAATCCGTTAATGGAAAACTTGGGTGCTTGCGCCGTGCGCGGTTGTCGTGGCGCGAGGCGCGCTGCCTGTGACTAATTTGAGGTGTTGGTTTCATAAATTTCTAAATTGTTAAGTGTGGTTCCCGAATGCGGTTCGAGATAACCGGCGGAAAAAAAAACCGCGCGTGGTAAGATTCGACCACTGGGGTGCCGCGAATTGCGGGCTCCAACTTGGCGAAAATCTAACGAGCCTCTATGCCGCCCGCCCGCCCCAGCGGGCAGCGCGAATCGGCGCGTTGATCAATTTCATCCTTCTTCATGTACAACCGTTTCGGTGCCTGTCCAGTGTGGCACCAGCGATTTCAGCTGTAAGCTCCTCTCCGACTGAAGAAAGCGATCTAATCTTTTATTCCAATTTAATCATAACTCGGATGGTTCTTGGTGAGATCCGGGCCGGAAAATTTGAAGTGTCATAAAGTGTGGATGCGCATTCGTCCACTCCATCGCCTCTCGCTTTGTTTCAAAAAATCGGTCGACCACGATGGCCTTGAGTTGGCTCGCAGTCCGTCCGCATAGGCGAGCGGCTTTGCGACTAATTACCGCCGGTCCGGTGTCGACCGCGGTGCAGGCGCGATCAGGGAAGACAACCTTACTGCCGTACGGAATTCGCTTTGGATCGACCGCGCAATGTCCGGAGCGTAATCGTTGGCCGGTACTCGCATATTTAGGGCCCTCACCTGCCCAGTAACTGGTGACACGCGCCAGGACCGACTCCTCGCGCGCGAAAGCGGCCGATGCCAACGATGAGAAAAATATGACTGTGTAAAATAGCTTCATGGTGTTTCAGGGTTGCTCCGATGTTGTCGAGTCTCGTGTGGAGCACCTATTCTCGATGCCGAAAGCCGCAGGACTGCAGCTTCTACCTCGGATTTTGAATAGCCCCGGCGCGCTATCCCTTGAGGGGCGCGCGGACTTCTGACAGCGACTCGGTGTGACGAGCCCGGCCCTCCCATAGCGGAGTTGTCCGAGTTGTCAAACGGTCAACGCGAGAAAACTCAACCCGCGCGACTTTGGAGAATTATGGAAAAAGAATTACTGGCCGCCCGACAGGCGCATTTCGTTGCTCGCAATGAATCCTAACCTCTCGTAAATCGGGCGGCCTTGGTCCGAAGCGTGAAGTATAAGCCGGTCGAGCCGCTCACTTTTGGACCAAGCAACGATCTCTTTAATGACCAGGCCGGCGATCCCACGCCGGCGGCATTGCGGTTCGGTGAAGACATTTATTATCGTTCCCTGCCGGCCTTCTCCAATTGTCGAAGTGTCGACTGGGCGTGGCAGGATCGGTTGTAACTGAATACCAGCGCCCCCAACAATCGTCTCCGGTTTATCGGCCGAAGTTGCAAGCCAGCCGATATAGTCACCGCTATCAATCCACTGCTCCAGTCGTGCCTGCGCTTTCGTGCGCAGAATCTCAAAGGCGGCGCCGGAAACATCTCCCATATCCTGAAACATCCGTGCTCGATGCCACGCGATGACATCCGCATCCCGCACAGTAGCGCGACGAATCTTAAAGGAATCGGAGGCAACTCGTAATACCGGATAACCATCCGAATGTCTGCAATGCTCCTTTTCTTCAGTTCTTTGCATTCAGCCTATCTTTTCCCTGACGTTTGCGATTCAATATTTGGCGCTCAGCCTTTCACACCCAACGCCGAACTCAGAACTTGGCAAGGCGTGACAGAGCATCGCTCGATGATACCATGCGCGAAATGGAAGCTGCCGATTGGGCGGCGCTGAATGACGAGGAACTTCTCGAGCGCCGCATCTCTACGCTTGGTCTGGGCCTTGAAGGCACCGCACTGGCACCGCTCATCCGGCAATTATATGATGAACTGTCGGCGCGTGGCCTTGTGTTCCACCCACCGTGTCACGTGGGCGATGAATGGTTTGTGCCAATCGGCATCCCGGCGATTTTCATTCCCTTTTTTCTCGTGCACGACCGTCTGCGTGCGCTGGAGCGCACAATGATGCTGGAGGTCGAGGGAGGGACACCGGAGTGGTTCATGAAACTAATGCGGCACGAGGCAGGACACGCCTACATGTATGCGTACCGCCTCACTCGGAAGAAAAAATGGCGGGAGCTTTTTGGACAAACTTCACGTGAGGAAACGCCGGACAGTTACCGCCCCCGACCGTTCAGCCGCAGCTATGTCATGCATCTAGAGGACTGGTACGCACAAAGCCATCCCGATGAAGATTTCGCGGAGACCTTTGCAGTCTGGCTTACACCGGGGCTCGACTGGCGCAAGCGTTACGCGCACTGGCGGGCGCTCCAAAAACTGGAATACGTCGATGAGTTAATGGGCTCGCTGGTGGGCAAGCCACCAGTTCACATGCCCGAGTATCGCGTCGCTGATTACGATTGTTTGAACATCAAGCTCAAGACTTATTACGCGCGCAAACGAAAGCTCTACGAAGATACATACCCAGATTTCTACGACGCCGATCTACGACAACTGTTCGCAGCGCCGGCAGGCATCAAAGCAAGCGTCTATCTGCAACGCCGGCGACGACGATTGCTGAACGCCGTCTGTCAATGGACGAATGAGAATAAGTTCCGGGTGAACCAGCTCCTGGCCCGGCTGACTCGCCGCTGCGATCAGCTTGGGCTCCACGTGCTGAATGACGATCCGCAACAGGATTTTCGCGTCTCCGCATTTATCACCACGCTGGTGATGAATTATCTTTTCACCGGGAAATTCAAACGCACCAAATGACGAAGACGACAAAACAGCGTGAAAAAGAAACTTAAAGTGCTGGTGCTTTTCGACGGGACAAGTCCTACGACCGTCGATCAGGATTTCACGAAGGAGCTGAAAACAAAGGACTGGAAAACCGAGGCGGACGTCATGGCAGCGCTCGGCACGCTCGGTCACGCCGCAGAGCATCTTGCGATTTACGACGATGTCGATCTTGTGCGCCAAAAACTAGAGACTTTCGCCCCCGATATTCTTTTCAACCTCGTCGAACAATTCAGGAACAATCCGGGGTTCGATCAAAACATCGTTTCGTTTTTCGAAATGCAAGGCCTGCCGTTCACCGGCTGCGGCTCGACCGGTCTTACCCTTTGCAAGCACAAAGGCATTTCCAAAAAAATCCTGCATTATCACGGTATCCACGTCCCGCATTTCGTCGTCATTCCACGTGGTCAGCGCATCGCGCGGCCGAAGCAGCTCAGGTTCCCAATCCTGGTAAAGCCTGTGAAGGAAGAGGCATCGTATGGGATTTCGCAGGCGTCGTTCGTCGATACCGACGAGCAATTCCGCGAGCGCGTGGCTTTTATTCATGAGAAATATGACGGCGATGTGATCGCCGAGGAGTACATCGATGGCCGCGAACTCTATGTAAGTTTGATGGGTAACGTGCGGCTAACAGTGCTTCCCGTTCGCGAACTTGTCTTTCGCGAAGTGCCGCCTAACGAACCAAAGATTGCGACGTTCAAGGCGAAATGGGATGAGGAATACCGCAAACGCTGGGGATTGGAGAATCGATTCGCCGAAGACCTCGATCCGCAACGTGTGAGCCACATCCAGGAGACGTGTAAACGCATCTATCGTCTGCTCACCATTGACGGATATGCGCGCATTGACCTGCGGCTGACAGAGGCCAACGATGTTTATTTCATCGAAGCCAATCCCAATCCTATTCTCTCCAACGATGAAGACTTTGCGCTTGCAGCGGGAAAAGCGGGTTTGCCCTACCCGCAATTGATCGACCGGATCGTGCGGCAGGGAATGAACGCGGTCCGCGATTAACTTCGAAAATGTTCGGGGCTTAAAGCCACTTTTTTACACGTGGCCAGCATTCCAGCACGTTAACCTTTGAATCGCGACAGAGATAAATATGCGTCCGTCGCTCGAAAGGCATCGCCCAGGGGCTGCTCACGATCTGGCCTAAATCTTCGACTGAGGCAAACAGCTCGCGCTCATCGTCGTCGCGTGTATCGAGCACCAAAAGAACTTCACCAGTCCAATCCCGAGGTCCCCAGAGAAAATAATTCTGATGGCCGGAAATCGCCGGTGGCAACCCAAACTTGGGACCAAAGAAATCAATTGCTCCAGCCTCGCCATAATTTTGGCAGAAGATGGCAGCGCGCTTCTCATCTTCGGGACGCAAGTGATGATAAACGTGTGCGACCGACGCGACCATTTCTTGCCAGCCAAATTGATCGGCGAAAAGCTGCGGCAGCGGAGCGGTATGCGAAGTTTCGGTACGCGGCGGTTCCAAGTGGATTGCGCGCATGTAGGCGACAAGTTTTGCAGGTGGCAACACTGGTACAGCCAATGGCGCAAATAGCGTGCCGGTAGCGAGCATTGCAACCAGCAATGCTGGCTTGAACCATTTCAATCGGTTAGCGAAAACGCGCTCTACAGCCACGCCTCCCGCTGCAAGGAGCATCGAATAGGCGGGCGCGAGGTAGTAGCTTTTGCCATGCAAAATGATGAACTCCGCGAGCATGACCAAATATATGATTCCCAGCGCCATATAGCGCCGGCCGTCGCGGGAACCGAACACCCAGCACAACCCGGCGAGCCATAGCGGAAGCGTTCCCGGATTCATGAAAACAATCTGCTGCACGATGAATTGTGCCGGGCTCAGGGCGACGTTTTTGTCGCTGTGAGCAATGTTGTTCAACAGCTCGTACGTGGGCCAATGATTTTGCAGCTGCCATACAATGTTCGGCAACGCGATGGCGAACCCGATCAGACCACCGAACCAGATCCATTTCTCAGCGAAATGGCGGCGCTCCGGCGTGAGCAGTAGCGCGACGAAAATGCCAGCGGCGAAAAATGCCGTAGAATGTTTGTTTTCGAGGCTGAGTCCTAGAAGAGCGCCGAACCAAAGCCAAAGGATCGGTGAGCCACCATTGATAATCCGAACTACCAGATAAATGCATCCCATCCAGAACAGCGGCTCAAACGCGTTCATGGAGAAAAAATTGCCGACAGCCAAATTGAACAGCGCACAGAGCGAGCCCGCGCAGCCGAGCGCAACCGCCCACCCGCGTCCGCCCAGTTCACGTGCGATTAAACCTGTGATTGCAACCGTCGCCG
This sequence comes from Candidatus Dormiibacterota bacterium, assembly GCA_035472675.1. Lineage (GTDB taxonomy): Bacteria > Verrucomicrobiota > Verrucomicrobiia > Chthoniobacterales > UBA10450 > Udaeobacter. Next base: position 14,207 of record DATIOX010000167.1, on the reverse strand, counting down.
CTCCTGCTAGCGCAGGCAGAAGACGAAGCGCAAACAATGAGTTGCCGAGGAGGATCTGGCTCAGTCGCAGCAGCAGGATCGACAACGGAGGTTGGTCCACATATCCGAAAGCGAGATGCCGACCGCAGGCGATGTAGTAGAGCTCGTCGCGAAAATAACCATAACGCGCAATTGTCAGCAGATGGACGAGGAGGGCTACCGCGCTGAAGAGAATTATTAGAATCGGTTCCGCGCTGGAACGCCTTTGATTTGCCGCTACTGGAATTGTATCGCCCATCGTTCGAGTAGTTTTTTGAGTACGCAGGCTCGGTTCCGCGGAGTGTCGCTTAACGGTTTGTTCTTTACAATCCCGCGTAGCACTGCCCGTCCCATAAAGAAGTGCCGGGCGCGCAGCTTCTTTTTCGGCTACGCTGACATATGAGCGTGCAAGTTTATGGATGCAATCATGTGGCCATCGAGGTCGACGACATCGAGAAGGCGGTGGCGTTTTACAAGGACGTTTTCAATCTCGAACAGATGCGTGGGGGCGAAGGCGACGCGTTTTTCAAATTGGGCGAGCATCAGTTCCTCGCGATTTTCGAAGTAGAAAAGGTACAGCCTGCAAACCTTCGCCATTTCGGGATCATGGTTCGCGACGAAGCGCAGTTGGCGGAAGTGCGAAAGAAACTCGAAGAAAAATATAAACTTAAGCTGGAGCCACCGTTTCGTTGTGATTTCCGCGATCCGTGGGGCAACCGCATCCAGGTTGTCGACCTTCACGATGAATCGCTCGTCTGGCTTTTGCCTTACGGCGAAGTCCAGAAAACCGGGATCAAATTCAACACGAAATAAATCGATGGAGCTCGTTTTAGAGCGATGCACCATCCGTCCCTGGCGGCTGGATGATGCGGAGTCGCTCACAAAGCACGCGAACAATCGCAAGGTCTGGCTCGCTCTGCGCGATCTCTTCCCGCATCCGTACACAATGCAGGATGCGCAGGAGTTCTTACGGCGAACGATAAGCGAACAGCCGGCAACGCTTTTTTGTATCGACGTCGACGGCAGGGCTGTCGGCGGTATAGGCATTCGAGTGGGGCATGATGTGCATCGACATACTGCCGAACTGGGTTACTGGCTCGGCGAGAAATTCTGGGGCCGGGGCACCATGAGTGAGGCGGTCGGAGCCTTCAGAGATTTCTGCTTTACCAATTTTCCGCTTCACCGGGTTTACGCCGAACCGTTCGCAAACAATCCGGCGTCAGGGCGTGTCCTGGAAAAGGCCGGTTTTTTTTTCGAAGGACGCCTCAAGAACAACGTCATCAAAGACGGAAAGCTTCTCGATTCATTCCTCTACGCGAAGACGAGGTAGCCTGAGCTGAATGGCCGCAGGCTTATCTCGCGCTGTGACCGTACATCACGCCCACTTCACCGTGGACCTCGTGGTCGCTTTCCGACCTGCGAAGGATGGGATTAGAGTCTGCCTGCGTAGCCTGTTTTGTGTCCGCGCAGCCCGAAAGCAACGACCAGACCGAAATGAAAATTACACACGCTCGCGCAAGCACGTTGCCCATCTCGATCTTGTTGATACGCAAGTCAACCTGTCGCCAGGATCGCTGATCCCAGCCCCCCAACGACTCGCCAATTGTCCGCTTTCAATTGCGGGCGGGAGCGAAATGAATAAATGAGGAATAAGTCGATGATCAAAACGATCGATTACCGTGCCAGTGAATTTCTGGGACCAGGAATAATGACTTCATTTATCGTTCCCGCGTACAACGAAGAGACAGAGCTTCCCTTTACGCTCGCCGCACTTCGCGCTGCAACTTCCGGTTTGTCTCAGCCGTTCGAAATCATCGTAGTTGATGATGCATCGACAGATGCGACGCCAGAAATCGCCGAGCAAGCAGGTGCCCGCGTCGTGTCGATCCACCGACGGCAAATTGCGGCTGCCCGAAACGCCGGCGCGCACGCAGCTCAGGGTGAATATCTGTTTTTCGTTGACGCCGATACGCGAATCAATCAGACCCACGTTACCGAAGCGATGGCTCTGCTCCAGGCGGGTTACACTGGCGGCGGCGCGCGCGGAGTCATGGATGGATTCATCCCATTGTGGAGCCGCATTCTGTTACACGCGTTCTGCACCCTTTATTTTGGCCTCAACTTCGGCGCAGGCGCGTTTCTTTTTACCACACGACGCAATTTCGAGGCGACCGGCGGTTTCGATGAGCAATACTTTGCCGGAGAAGAAGTTTATTTTAGCCTAGCGCTAAGGAAACTTGGCCGTTTCAAGGTACTTCGGGAACCCGTTGTCACGTCGGGCCGGAAGTTGCGCATGTATCCAGCCAAAGAAATTCTTGGCACACTCTTTATTATGATCCTCGGCGGTCCCCGCATGGCGCGGTCGCGTGCCAGACTGCGTTTGTGGTACGATGGCAAACGCGAAGGCGACGCCGCATGATTGATACAGATGCCTCGGCGCGAGGCTTCAGCGCATGGGTTGCCAAAATGCGGTCTTCGTCTAGATTAGCGCCTTCGTTATGGCAGAGAGCAACCAAACGTCGAATCTCAAGGAGTTCCAGTTGCATGAGAAAGATACCGGAAGCGCGGATGTGCAGGTCGCACTTCTTACGCGCCGGATCGAGCATTTAACCGAACACCTTAAGATCAACCGGAAGGATCACTCTTCGCGACGCGGCCTGCTTAAGATGGTCGCGCATCGCCGGAGTTTGCTCGATTATTTGAGCAAAACAAAAGTCGATCGTTATAAAAAACTGATCGACAAACTGAACCTGCGCAAATAACGCGGACTCCACGTTCGCGTCCAACTGTTTGAACTGCTCGAAGCCGTAACCAAATTAAAAACAGAGAATAACCAGCAGTTCCAGGTGCGGTAATCACCTCGGATTTTAGGTTTTAGTTTCGGATCGTGGCGCTCGCTTCTGCGAGCGGTCCTCGCGCGGGTTTAAAACCTACAGTCAGGGTGACCGGCTTGGAATTGCACATCCAGGAAAAGTAAAAATGCAACAAAAGGTCACGGCCCAAATTGGGGCCACTCCCATCTCAATCGAAACCGGTAAAATTGCCAGACTCGCCGACGGGGCAGTCGTCGTCACGTGTGGTGACACCATGGTGCTCGCCAGCGCCGTGTCGGCTACAAATATCAAAGAAGGCCAGGATTATTTTCCGCTGACCGTCGATTATCGCGAGAAAGCGGCAGCAGTTGGAAAATTTCCGGGCGGCTACTTCAAACGCGAAGGTCGTCCCACCGAAAAGGAAACGCTCACGTCGCGCATGATCGATCGGCCGCTGAGGCCGCTCTTTCCACAGGGATACTTTTACGACACGCAAATCATCTCGATTTTGCTCAGCGCTGACGGCGAGAATGATCCTGACATTCTGGCGATGAACGGCGCATCGGCTGCGCTGTGCGTTTCGGATATTCCGTTTGCCGGCCCAATCGGCGCTGTGCGCGTCGGCCGAGTGAACGGCGAGTTCGTCGCGAACCCGACACACGCGCAACGCGCCGAGAGCGATCTCGATCTTGTTTATGTCGGTACCGAAAACGATGTAATCATGATCGAGGGTTCAGCCAGGGAATTGCCGGAAGCCGAGTTCGTCAAAGCACTCGAATTCGCGCATGGGCATTCGCGCGAAATGATTCAAGTTCAAAAGGAACTGGCCGCGATGGTCGGCAAACCCAAGCGGGAGTCGCAGTTGCTTCTAGTAAACCAGGAACTGCTCGATATCGCTTACCGCGTTGCCGGCGACCGCATCGAAGGCGCGCTTTACACCCAAGGGAAAGTGGCGCGAGCTAAGGCAGTCGATGCATTGCGTGAGGAAGTGAAGACGGCGATCCTGGAAAAACATCCGGAGGCCGATCCCTTTGCGATTTCACAAGCATTCGATTACGTCCAAAAAAAGGCGTTTCGTGTCAGCATTTTAGAAAAACAGAAACGGGTCGATGGTCGCGGCTACCAAGATCTACGGCCGATCGGTTGCGAAGTGAGCGTTCTGCCACGTGCGCACGGCTCAGCCATTTTCCAGCGTGGCGAAACCCAGGCGGTTGCGCTCGCGACGCTGGCGCCGATCGAAGAAGCGCAGATGCTGGATGCCTATGGCGGGGGCGAACAATCGAAGCGGTTCATTCTGCATTACAACTTTCCGCCATTTAGCGTGGGAGAAACGGGACGGACAGGCGGGCCCGGCCGGCGCGAAATCGGCCATGGTGCGCTCGCGGAGCGTTCGTTGGAACCGATCGTGCCGAACGAAAACGATTTTCGTTACGCCATCCGCATATCGAGCGAGATTATGGAATCAAATGGGTCGACCTCGATGGCAAGCGTGTGCGCGGGGACGCTGGCGCTGATGGATGCGGGCGTGCCGGTAAAGACGCCGGTTAGCGGAATCTCAATCGGGCTGGTCACCGAGCGCGGCGACGATCAAGCATTGAAACGCTACGAATTGCTGACGGACATCATCGGTTCCGAAGATCATTTTGGGGACATGGACTTCAAGCTTTGCGGAACGGACGGGGGCGTCACTGGGTTTCAGTTGGACCTGAAACTTCCCGGTATCAGCCACAAGATCATGGCGGAAGCGATCCAACGCGCGAAAGAAGCGCGCTCGAAAATCCTCGACATCATGCGCAGCGCACTCGACAAACCGCGGGCAGAGTTGTCGAAGTACGCGCCGCGGATCGAGACGATCAAAATTAATCCGGAGAAGATCGGGGCACTCATTGGCCCCGGCGGCAAGACCATTAAGGGTATTGTCGCGGAGACCGGCGCTGAAATTAATATTGAAGACGATGGCTCGGTGCACATTTATGCCACCAGCGGTGAGAGCATGGCGCGCGCGAAGGAAATTATTGGTGGTATGACGCGCGAAATCGAGATCGGCCAGACGTATCAGGGCCGCGTAGTCTCGACGAAGGAATTCGGAGCGTTTGTCGAAGTGTTTCCGGGTAGGGATGGGCTAGTGCACATTTCCGAGCTCGCGGATTTTCGCGTCAAACGGACCGAAGACGTTGCCAAAGTTGGCGACATCATCTGGGTCAAGTGCATCGGTATCGACGACAAAGGTCGCGTAAAACTTTCGCGCAAAGCCGCGCTGAAAGAACGCGCTGAGAAAGAAACCGGACAGGTCGCGTAGCCTCGACCTGTCATCTGAGCGAAGAGAGCGACCTCGCATTGGCTGGCCGGTGCAAGCCCGCCACGGCGGATTCGTCCTATGGCGAACGGGACGGTTGCGCTACATTTGAGGAACCAGCCCACCCATGATCACCCCCACGCGGCTTTCCTATGGCGTCCTCGCTGTCACAATTATTCTTGCAGGTCTTCTGCATCTTGGTGTGCCTCTACTGGTCGTCCTGTTTTCCTACTTTGCGTTGCGCCAGCTTTATTTTCTCACAAAAAGAAAGTGGCTGGCTTTGATCTTGTTTGGCGTTGTCGTGGCCGGGATTGCCACTGCAGCAGTCTTTCTCGCTCGTGCGGCCGTTCTGGCGCTGCCGAATGTGGCTGATACTTCTATTCCCTCGGCCAGTGCATGGGCGCAGAAGCGCCAGATCGAATTACCATTCACTGATTTTGAAAGTCTGAGACAGGTCGTCATCGACGCGCTTGGACAGGAAGCGAATTACCTGCGAAACGTCGCTAATTTTGCCAGAAGCACGACTGCGGTGCTGGCTTTCAGTGTGCTTGGAATTGTCGCAGCCGGGAGCCTCTTTATTAAAACAGGCCTCGACCCTTACCGCGGCACTCATCGCGTGAAGAACAACCTCTACTCCATTTGCTGCGATGAGGTTTCGACACGATTCCGCGATTTCTATCGCAGCTTCGCCACGGTTATGGGCGCGCAGATCATGATCTCGTTCATCAACACGATATTGACCGCGATCTTCCTTTTTGCGGTTCGCCTGCCGCATACGCCACTGCTGATTGCGGTTACGTTTCTTTGCGGTCTTGTACCTATCGTCGGTAACTTGATCAGTAATACGATCATTGTGTTTGTAGCACTGACGGTGTCCTTGAAATTGGCGATTGGGGCTTTGGTGTTTCTGGTCGCGATTCACAAGCTCGAGTATTTGCTAAACAGCAAAATCATCGGAGACCGGATTCGGAACCCGGTGTGGCTGACCTTGATCGCGCTGATCATCGGCGAGCGGCTCATGGGCATTCCCGGCTTGATCCTTGCGCCGGTCGTACTGAATTATCTACGCGTGGAAATGCTGACTGTTGAAGTGCGGCCGGTGCAGGAAAAAGTTGAATTGGTTAAATCGCCTGCTCACGAAAGCTTTCGGGCTTAAAAACCGACGAAGAGCGTTCCCATTGTCTTGGTCTAACTTTCTTAAGTACTTGACGCTGCGACGTACATTATGAAAGCCGGTTTTCTTGAGAAATTAATCGAGCGACTCGGGCGCATTGGACCGGAAGAAGTTCAAAATTACTTTCTGCGCCTGGCCCAGGAGAAAGGTTTCCTGGAAACGGTTTTCAATGCGATCCATGAAGGCATCATCGTGACCGATTCAAACGGTCGGGTCACGTATTTGAACGATGCGGCATGCAAATTGTTTGGACTGGAGGCGACAGACGCCATCGGAAAACGGCTCGACGAACGTGTTCGCGGCCTCGATTGGCGATCGCTTACCCAAGGCGTCGGACCGCTCAGCCGCGACATGGAGATTTTTTATCCGGAAAATCGCTTCATCAATTTCTACATCGTGCCGTTGATGATCGAGCATCGCGAAGCTGCTGACGTAACCACGCCCGTGCGAGGCGTCAGAGAGGAGACGGGCCACCGGCCTTCGGCGGGCTACGGCGAGGCGAGCGGGCCCGTGGCTTCAGTAGCGGGGCAGGTGGGGCACGTCATGATCCTGCGCGACATTACCGAGAGCCGGCGCACAGCCCAACAAGCGATTGAGTCAGAACGCCTCAATGCGCTTACGTTGCTGGCGGCAGGCGTGGCGCACGAAATTGGTAATCCGCTCAACTCGCTGCACATCCATTTACAATTGATGGAGCGCAAGGCACAAGAACTGGACCACAATGCGAAAGCGGAACTTCAGCAATCGATTGAAGTTGCCCGTTCCGAAGTCCGCCGCCTCGATTCCATTGTCACCCAGTTTCTGCGTGCGATCCGGCCGTCGCAGCCGCGGCTCCATCCTGAGAATGTGAACGCGATCGTTGAGGAGGCGGTGCGTTTTTTCACTCCCGAAATTCAAGACCGCGACATGGTCGTCGAACAGGAATTGCGCGCCGACCTGCCTTTGCTTCAACTGGACCGTGGGCAGATGAAGCAGGCGTTTTATAATGTGATTAAAAACAGCATCGAAGCCATCAAACGCCATGGCACCCTGCGCATTCGCACCGATCTGGACGATACACACGTAATCGTCAGTTTCGTTGATACCGGTGGAGGGATGTCGGCAGAAAACTTGAGCCGTGTATTCGAGCCTTATTTCACAACCAAACCCTCCGGCACCGGGCTTGGATTGTTAATCGTCCGTCGCATTGTACGCGAGCATGGCGGGGAACTCTCCATCGAAAGCAGCCAGGGGAAAGGCCTCACGCTTACGATTCGATTGCCATATGTTGAGAAGCGGATTCGAATGTTGGAAGCCGGAGAAACCAAACCGCCACACCGGGAAGCCGTCGCTCCTTGAGTCTGCGCAAGACGCTGTTAATCACGGCCAAATCCTTTTTTAAACCATCCTTCGAACTGACGAAAGAGGAGCCGGACGCAGGCTCCGGGCGATTGCTTTGTAGGTGGGATCCCTCACTTCGTTCGGGATGACACGTTTTGGGTAATGACGTAACGGCTCGGATTCGCTCTCATTTTCCGATGCAAAACTGGCTGAACACAGAGTCGAGAATCTGTTCCACATCGACAACGCCAATTACTTCGCCGACTGCACGCAATGCTTCATTAAGGTGAATTGCAGCGTATTCCGGCGACAATCGCTGGGCCCGTACCGCCGCGGCTCGATCGCATGATTCAAGAGCGCGGCGAAGACAATCGCGATGGCGCGCATTAATCGCGAGCGTGCTTTCCGGCTTTAGATTTTGTTTCGTGATCCGGGTCAGAATTTCTTTTTGCAGCTCCGGCAGACCTTCCCCTGTCAGGCACGAAATCCGCAACGCGTAGAAGTCTCTCCAGTCACTGTTCTCAGGCAGATCGCTCTTGTTTAAAACGGCAATTTCGTTGGATTCGCAATTGCGTTCCTGGAAATGCGGTGGCTTTGGGGTGGTGCGATCTGAAATGTGGAGTCGCAGATCGGCTAATTGCAGTGATTTCTCCGTGCGCGCGATGCCCTCGCGCTCCAGTTCGCTCGTCGACGTTCTCAAACCAGCTGTATCAAGCAAACGAATAGGAACGCCGTCCAGATTGACGGTCTCTTCGATGGTGTCGCGCGTCGTGCCGTGCGTATCGCTCACAATGACGCGATCGTAACCGAGGAGTCGATTCAGCAAGCTCGATTTTCCAGCATTCGTTGCGCCGTAAATGACGACGCGTACGCCTTCACGCAGAATGCGTCCTTGATCAGCTGTAGCAACCCACCTCGTGATTTCTTCGCGAATGGAATCGAGTCGCGCGCCTAGTGTTTCACTTTCATCCGGCGTGATCCCCTCCTCAGGAAAATCGATTGACGCATTAATGTGTGCGAGCAGTTCGACCAGCTCGTCACGAATTTTCCTGATTTGTTCTCCAAGCCTGCCTTCGAGTTGTTCAGTGGCCGAGCGAAGAGCGAGATCGGTTTTCGCGCGGATCAGATCAATTACCGCCTCGGCTTGAGTGAGGTCCATTTTACCGTTGAGAAAGGCGCGTTCTGTAAATTCGCCCGGACGCGCCGGGCGTGCGCCGGCGCGAAGGCAAGCTTCAAGGACCTTTGCAGAAACCAGCATTCCTCCGTGGCAACTGATCTCGACCAAATCCTCTCCGGTGTAACTAGCCGGCGCGCGATGGATGCAAAGGACTACTTGATCGACCAACCGGCCTTCCGGCCCAAAAATTTCGCCAAAATGCTGCACATGCGGCTCGAATTGTGATGGCGTCTCTTTGCCATGGAAGATTTTGTCTCCTACCTCAATTGCATTCGTGCCGGAGACGCGAACAAGCGCAATAGCGCCTTCCCCGGGCGGAGTCGAGATGGCAGCGATGGTGTCAGAAACGGTCATACCCTAGCAAATTGTAGGGCAACCGGCTCGGTTGCCAAATTGCGCGAACAATATCGCTTTGCTAGTACTCAAAGCGGCGGAGCGCTGCCGTTTTTCGACCGTAACTTCTCTGTCTGCTTACTGGCCGCGCATCACTTCTTTGAATGTCGCGACCAATTTCTTGTTCTCTCCCATTGTGCCTACCGAAATGCGAATCCATTCGGGCAAGCTGTACCCCTTGAGGGGGCGCACGATGATGCCTTGCCTCAGCAATTTCTCGAAGACCGCGTGCCCGTCGCCAACATTTACCATCACAAAATTCGCGGTCCCGGGGACAAAAGGAATCTTCATTCTCGCAAATTCGTCGTGCAGGTAAGCGCGGCCTTCATCGATCACCCGTTTTGTCTCGCGCAGATGCTCATCGTCCTCGAGCGCTGCGAGCGCGCCGACTTGAGCAATGCTGTTCACATTGAATGGCTGCCTTGTTTTGTGAAGCACTTGGATCAGATCAGCCGGCCCAACGGCATACCCGATACGCAGGCCGGCCAGTCCGTGAATCTTCGAAAACGTGCGCAGAACAACAATGTTTCGCCCATCGCGAACGAATTGCAGCGTATCAGGGGAACGATCGAGGAATTCGAAATAGGCTTCATCGAAAACGACGACGACTCTCTCTGGAACATGCGACATTAAGTGGTCGATCTTGCGCTGCGAAAGCAATGTCCCGGTTGGATTATTGGGGTTGGGGACGAAAATGAGCCGGGTTTTCGGCGTGATCGCAGCCAGCATTCCGTCCACGTCCTGCTTGTAATCCCGGCTGGGCACTTCAATTGTGCGTGCGCCAAATGAGGTCGCGATCAATTTGTAGACGACAAACGCGTACTCAGCCGTGACGACGTTGTCACCGGGATTGAGAAAGGCGTGACCAAGAAATTCGAGCACTTCATTTGAACCATTGCCGAGAATGACGTTCTCTGGAGCGAGGCCAAGTTTGGTTGCGACCGCGTTGCACAGGCAAAATCCGCCGCCGTCGGGATACAGATGACCTTTTTCCAAAGCGTCACGCATCGCCGCCATTGCCCTGGGAGACGGGCCGAGCGGATTCTCGTTCGAAGCCAGCTTGATGATTGCATTTGGATCGAGGCCAAGTTCGCGAGCTGTTTCCTCGATCGGCTTTCCCGGTTGGTAAACCGTGACCTCGCGCAGCTGCGGGTTCACCAGCTCCCAAATCGAAATCATGCGCGGGAGATTAAGCGGAAGTACGGTAAGTTTCCAATCGGCCAGTCTCTCTTCTTATTCTTGCTCTTACTGTTGCTCATGCTCTTTCTAAAGAGTAAGAGCATGAACACAAAAGTACATAATAGTGGATAACGAAATCATCTATCTCGATAACAACGCGACCACACAGCTTGATCCCTCTGTGATCGAGGAAATGCTGCCGTTTTTGACCAAGTATTACGGCAACCCTTCTAGTGGGTACGGCTTCGCGGCCATGGCTAGAAAAGCCATAAATCTCGCGCGGGAACGGGTAGCTGCGTTGCTCGGCTGTGAACCGACGGAAGTTATTTTCACCAGCGGCGGCACAGAGTCCAATAATGCGGTCATCAATTCGGCTCTGCATCTTGAGGCTCGTGGCGGACATCTGGTCGCGAGCGCGGTCGAACACAGCGCGGTGCTGCGACCCTGCCAGGATCTCGCAAAAGGAGGATGCGCGGTCACATTTCTGGGCGTAGACAGACATGGAAATCTCGATCTTGGCGAATTAGAAGCTGCGATTCGCCCGGAAACGGCGCTTGTTTCAATCATGTGGGCGAATAACGAGACAGGTGTGATATTTCCTATAGAGAAAATCGCCGAAATCTGTCGCCAGAAAGGCGCGCTTTTTCACACAGACGCCGTACAGGCGACCGGTAAAATCCCGATGCGCTTGCGCGATACGGCGATCAATTTTCTTTCTCTCTCGGCGCATAAATTTCATGGCCCAAAAGGCGTAGGCGCGCTTTATGTCAATCGACGAACCCGCTTCAGCCCGTTGGTTGCCGGGGGCGCTCAGGAAAATGGGCGTCGTGGCGGGACTGAAAACGTCGCGTCAATCGTTGGCCTTGGAAAAGCGGCCGAGCTGGCTGTGAATTATCTCGCAGAAGGGAAATGCAATATTCGCTCAACGCGCGATCGCTTCGAAAAATCAGTCCTCGAAGCGGTCAGGGGCGCGTCAGTGAACGGCGCGGGTGCCGACCGAATCCCAAACACAGCCAGTTTTTCATTTGACGGCATCGAGTCTTCAGCGGCCCTCCTGTTGTTAGACCAGCAAGGTATCTGTTGCTCGGCCGGATCCGCCTGCCGGACCGGTTCAGAGGAAGCTTCGCACGTGCTGCGGGCAATGAATCCGAGCGGCGATGGCGCCCGACGGAGTCTGCGCTTTTCTCTTGGCCGGTTCAACACTGACGCGCAAATCGACCGCGCCATTAAAATCGTCCCAAAAGTCGTCGAGAAACTGCGTCAAAGCGCTGCGCCGACGCCTGTAGCCACAGCTTTGTAAGCAATTTTTCTTGCCAAGCTGGCGAAGTTTTTTCGAAACTCGGTTCACCAACTAAGTCTGGATAGGGGGTATGGGTAGGAAGCTTTTCTCCCGGAACTTTCTTCCCCCTTTTCAGTCGACCCGCGTGACGCGGGCAGGGTCGACCCATCGGGAAAAACTGAAAGAAAGGAAAATAAACACATGAAACTTCAGAACCTAACTGTCATTCTGATTGTAATTATTTGTTTTGGACTCTTACCACAAGCACAGTCCGTGAGCCCGCCTCCGGATGGCGGTTACGCCGGAGGCAACACGGCAGAAGGGCAGAACGCCCTTTTGAGCCTCAGCACCGGGATATACAACACGGCGGTCGGTTTGTTTTCGCTTCTGAGCAATACAGAAGGCGACTTCAACACGGGCGTCGGCGCTGGAACCTTCCTTACCACACCGCAGACGATAATACAGCCACTGGCGCCGGGGCGCTTTTAAGCAACACCACCGGTAATCAAAATACAGCCAACGGTGCGTTCGCGCTGTTCAGCAATACTGAAGGCAACAACAACACGGCCATTGGCGTTTCAGCCCTCCAAAAGCAACACCACTGGTGTTGATAACACAGCCATCGGTTCTTCCGCGCTGAAAGACAATACAACTGGCGAAGCCAATACGGCCAACGGAGTTGGAGCGCTCGAAAGCAACACTGAAGGCGACCTAAACAGGGCCATTGGTGAGGTTGCGCTCACTTTCAACACCACCGGGAGCCAGAACACGGCCAACGGCGTTGCGGCGCTCCTTAACAATATTGATGGTAACTCCAACACAGCCAGTGGACTGAGCGCACTACACGACAACGCCAGCGGCAGCTCCAATACTGCCGAGGGCGACCATGCGCTTTTCAGCAACATTGGCGGCAACGGCAACACGGCCAGCGGGGATTCTGCGCTCGGTAGCAACACGGAAGGCAACTTTAATACAGGCACCGGCGAGAATGCACTCTCTGGTAACACCACTGGCAGCATCAATACAGCCTTGGGCCTTAATGCCGGCAGCAATCTCACTACAGGCGATAACAACATCGACATCGGCGCTAATGTTAATGGCGTGGCGGGCGAGAGTAACACCATCCGCATCGGGAATACGGACATTACCGGCGCGTTTATCAGGGGAATTAGCGGCCAAACAATCCCTAGTGGCGCGGCGGTGCTTGTGGCTGCAAACGGTCAGCTCGGCACCGCGACTTCCTCAAAACGCTTCAAAGAAGGGATCAAACCCATGGACAAAGCCAGTGAAGCGCTCTTTTTACTTGAGCCGGTTACCTTCCGCTACAAGAGGGAGATTGATCCTGCAGGCAGACAGCAGTTCGGACTCGTGGCCGAAGACGTGGAGAAGCTAAATCCTGACCTCGTCGCCCGGGACGAAAAATGGCCGAGTCAACACCGTCCGCTACGAACAGGTGAACGCGATGTTGCTCAACGAATTCATCAAGGAGCACCGCGAGGTTGAAGCTCAGCAAGCGACGATCACACAACTAAAGTCTGATGCGGCAAAGCAGGATGCCACGATCAGCGAGCTTAAGGAAGGCATGAGAGTTCTCACAGCCCGGCTCAAAGATCAGGCAGCGCAAATGCAAAAAGTGTCTGCTCGGATTGACCTGAACAATGCGCTACCGAGAACTGTTCTGAACCATCGGAGGTAGCGTGGTAAACCGGGCGCCTTCCGCTGTAGCCGTCGCCCCTGCGGGCGGCGTAAACCGTTCGTACAGCCAAGTCGCTACAGGAAATGATCATCGAGGATCAGTAAAATTGCGCCGCTTGGTCGACAATGTCGGTGCAGCGCAATATTGTGAAGAACCATTCTTATCGTGATGGAAACCCCTCGTGATCCCACCGCTTCGCGTTACGAACACGCGGCGAAGGGCCTGCGCCGGAGCGACCTTGACCCGGATCCGATCAAACACTTCGGAAACTGGTTTACTGCGGCGATTGAGGCCGGTATTCGCGATGTCAACGCAATGAGCCTGGCCACAGCCGAAACTGACGGCAGACCATCTGTGCGCATTGTTCTCCTGAAAGGCTTCGACCAGGATGGGTTCGTCTTTTTTACCAACTATGAAAGCGAGAAAGGAAAGCAACTCAGTGCCAACCCGTACGCAGCGCTGGCATTTTATTGGATCGAACTTGACCGACAGATCCGCATCAGCGGCAAAGCCGAAAAAACTTCGCGCGAAGAATCCCAAACCTATTTTCATTCCCGTCCAATCGGGAGCCAGTTGAGCGCCTGGGTGTCGCAGCAAAGCAAGGTAATCGATGGACGTCGCGTCCTCGACGCACGCATGGCACAGATGACCGAACGTTTCGGCGACAAGCGCATTCCGCTTCCGCCGCACTGGGGTGGGTACCGGGTGAAACCCGATATGATCGAATTCTGGCAGGGTCGCCCGAACCGTCTGCACGATCGTTTTCGTTACACCCGCCAGGCCGGTGGTTCGTGGCAGATCGAGCGTCTGGCGCCGTAGGAATGAAGAATCCTGACGACCGAATCGAGATTATCCAGGGCGA
>DATIOX010000166.1:0-8339 GCA_035472675.1 Candidatus Dormiibacterota bacterium | reverse complement strand
GCCAGATATTCTTTCTTTAGTTGTCGCCGCTGCATCAAGAGCCCAAATCGGCGCGCAATTTCGGCTTTCTTGGCAATTAAGACTAGGCCGCTGGTCTCGCGATCGAGACGATTCACAATGGATACCTGGCCGCCGGCAGCAATTTCGAACGCGAAAAGCCCGCGCAGTTCCTGCCACAAAGTTCGCGTACCATCCGGTTTCGTGGGATGAATCAGGAGAAACGGCGGTTTATCGACCACAGCATAATCGTCAGTTTCATCAATGATTTTGAAATCGAGCAACGGCGGCGACTCAATCATTGAGCGCAACAATAGCCACGATTGCCTTGACCTCATTCCCAAAACTGCTTTACCTAGCCTCTTTAACTTTTGACAGGAACACGTGGTGGAACCCAAGGATATCAAAGAAATCAAAACCATCATCGATTTGATGAAGAAGAACGATCTTTCGGTCTTCGAAATCGAAAAGGAGGGGTTTCGCTTAAAACTCCAAAGAGGTCCTTCGGCTCAGGCCGCGCCGGTCGCTCCGTCGCCTGAGGCAGGTCAGTCCAAAACGGCCGCAACAACCGCTGAAGCTGCAGCAGCTGTTCCGAAAACAATCGAAAGCATACAGCTGAAAGAAATCGTTTCGCCCATGGTCGGAACGTTCTATCGCGCTGGATCGCCGGACGCCCCGCCCTTTGTTGATGTTGGAAAAACCGTTACGGAGGAAACAGTTGTTTGCATTATCGAGGCGATGAAAGTGATGAACGAAATCAAGGCAGAGACGAGTGGTGTCATCGCCGAAGTCGTGGCTGAAAACGGTAAGCCAGTCCAGTTTGGACAAGTGCTGTTCAAAGTTCGTTAGACAACGTAGGGCGCGACCGCCGGGCGCGCCGGATCGGGGCGTCCCAATGTTCGAAAAAGTCTTAGTTGCCAATCGTGGTGAGATCGCGCTGCGCGTGATTCGCGCCTGCAAGGAGCTCGGCATCCGAACGCTCGCGATTTATTCTGAAGCCGACGTCGATTCGCTGCACGTTCAGCTTGCAGACGAATCCATCTGCATCGGCGCGCCGCCCAGCACGGAAAGCTATCTCAAAATCGATCGAATCATGAGCGCAGCGGAGATTGGCGATGTCGATGCGATTCATCCCGGCTACGGTTTTCTCGCCGAGAACCCGCATTTCGCGGAAGTCTGTGAAAGCTGCAATATCAAGTTCATCGGGCCTTCGTCGCAGGCCATGCAGGCGATGGGCGATAAGAATGCAGCGCGCGGTGCCGCGCGAAAAGCCGGCGTGCCCGTGACGCCGGGAAGCGATGGAATTGTCGAGACAGAGAGCGACGCGATCAAAATCGCAAAGAAAATCGGTTATCCTGTAATGATCAAAGCTGCCGCTGGCGGGGGCGGACGCGGAATGCGCATGGCGCACAATGAACCGAGCCTGCAATCAGCCTTTCACAGTGCGCGTCACGAAGCCGAGAAAGCGTTCGGAAACGATCAGGTCTATATCGAGAAGCTTATCGTCAATCCGCATCACGTCGAATTTCAGATTATTGCTGATAGTCATGGTCACATTATCCATCTGGGTGATCGCGACTGTTCCATTCAGCGACGCAACCAGAAGATGATCGAGGAATGTCCGTCACCGCTGATGACGCCGGGACTTCGCAAGAAGATGGGACACGCTGCGGTGAAACTGGCCAAATCTGTCGGCTACGAAAACGCGGGCACAATTGAGTTTCTTGTCGACAAGGACCGCCATTTTTACTTCATGGAAATGAACACCCGCATCCAAGTTGAACACACAATCACCGAAGAGGTTTACGGATGCGATCTGGTGAAAGAACAAATTCGTATTGCCGCAGGCGAGCCGCTTTCGGAACACGTCGCGCATGCAACGCCCCGGCTCCACGCAATTGAATGCCGTATCAACGCGGAAGATCCGGCGAGAGATTTTCAGCCAACGCCGGGGCGAATCGACTTCTATTATGCGCCGGGCGGCCGCGGCGTTCGAATCGATTCGCACGTTTATACCGGTTACACTGTGCCACCTTATTACGATTCGTTGATCGCAAAAATCATCACGGTGGGCGCGACGCGGATCAATGCCATCGAGCGAATGCGGCGCGCGCTCGACGAGTATTACATCACGGGCATCAAGACCACTGTGCCGTTTCACGCCGCTATCATGCGCAACGGCGAATTCCGCGGCGGAAATTACGATACTGGATTCATCGAGCGAGTCATGTCATCGGGAAAACTCGATCTCAGATCGCGGCCGATTCGATTGCATGAGTAAACCAAGGCGGCGAAAGCTGGTTTTCGCCTCCTAACCGGAGTTGCCTCTCGGTTTTGATCTCGACAGACGTACGAGATTTGTCCGAGACTCCACGCCCATGAAGATAACAATATCATTAGTTCTCCGCCGTACTTTACCTCGTCTGCGTTAATCCTTTGGCAAAAGTTGAGGCGGTTAGCCCGCCGCCAGATGGCGGTTATCCCGGGGCCAACACCGCAGAAGGCCAGCAGGCCCTTTTGAGCCTTAGCACAGGCGATTTCAACACGCCAGCCGGTTGGCTTTCACTTGCGACACTGACGACTGGCCAGCTCAACACTGCGATTGGTGCGGGTGCGCTGCTTCTCAACACCGCAGACGGAAATACCGCCACTGGTGCTGGCGCGCTTTTGAGCAACACCATCGGGTTCGGCAACACAGCGAACGGAACGTTTGCATTGTCCAACAACACTACAGGCAACCACAACACAGCTGTGGGGCGTGAAGCTCTTTCTAGCGATACGATTGGTAGTAGCAACACGGCCATCGGCCGTGATGCGCTCCTTAATAACGACACAGGCAACATCAACACCGCTGTTGTGCGGGAGGCGCTCCTTAACAATACCACCGGCGAAAGCAATGTTGCAATCGGTCGCGGGGCACTCGCCAACAGTACTACGCGGGTGTCTAACCTAGCCTTAGGCATTGACGCAGGGAACCAGGTCACCACGGCCAGTAATGTTATTACTATCGGTCACACAGGTGCAGACGTGAGCGGTACTACGTGGATCAGTAACGTCTTTGGCGTGACTCCGCAGAGCGGTACTACGCCGCCAGTATTTGTGTCCGACACTGGCCAACTAGGTACGGTCGCCTCCTCGGAGCGGTTCAAAAAGGACATTGTCACCATGGAGAAAACCAGTGAAGCAATCCTGGCACTCAGACCGGTCACGTTCCATTACAAGAGTGACGCCAAGGAAACACCGCAATTTGGGTTGGTTGCCGAAGAAGTCGCAAAGGTCAATCCCGCGCTGGTGCTCCCCGATAAGGAAGGAAAAACCGTACACCGTCCGCTACGATGCCGTGAACGCGATGTTGCTCAATGAGTTTCTCAAGGAACATCTCGCGGTACAGGACCAGGGAGCGACCATCGTGCAGCAGCAAAAGGAAATTAAGGCTCTCAAAGAAGAACTAAAAGCTCAGGCGTCGCAAATTCAGAAGGTGAGCGCCCAGCTTCAACTGCGCAAACCGGAACCGCAGACCGTCCTGAATAATCCCTAAAGCTGTCAATCAACCGAAGGAATGAGCCGCCACGCTTAACCGCATGGCGTCTCTTTGTTTCACGCGGTAACGCTCGCAGCTTTGAATGACCAATCTATTCCCGCGCTTCGATCACATTGGTACAGCGATTGGTTGGGGGCGCAGCGGAAATGCAATCCTTTTCTGGATGGCGCTAGCGAATTAACGATTCGTGCGCCCCAGCGGACAGCTTTCGCGAAAGCGACAAATGTTACAATTGCGTGACAACGCCGCGTAGCCTGATAGAAATATCGAAACGAGTTCGACGAAGATGATAATCAACCTCACTAAACGAGAACGTGCCACGATCCTGGCGGCACTACGACGTTGGCTCAGCTATCCCGCGGCAAGGGAGGCAGATTCCATCGCAACAAGTGGAGGGAAGCACAAACCGCTTGATAACGGCGAGATTGACCGGCTCTGTAAACGCATCACCGAACCAGACACTAAGCGGGACACCGCGCAAATGCTTGGTCAAGCCCACAACGGCGCCCGCAAGCGAAAAGCTCTAAAACTGCGAGACGATGTACCTGTGGCCTCGGATGGCGATCATTTCGGATTTGCGAACACAAAAAATCGACGCCGTTCTCGGTAATTCATGAAGGTACACGCGATCGGTTCGGGAACTGAATAACCTTCTCTTTTGCTTCATCCGCCGCGAGGAAGATCTCGATCGACCTTTCGAGGACCGTAACCACGCTGGCACCGGTTTGAGCTGCAAGCTGCCGGAGTTTTCTTGCTGTCTTCGTGTCGATTACCCGATCAACGTTCACCCAATCGTCCCCGAGACTTGGCAGGTTTAGAATGTAGTCGAATCCAAGGATCGCCGATGAACGTTTGTGCTTCATGCAGCCGCGTTGCTCTGAAATTCAGGTCGCCGCAAGTGACGTTTTTGTGACTAAAGCGCGAGTTGTTTTCGATCGTTTGTGCGCCGAAGCGGTATCCGGTTTGTGCAGCAATGCGCGAAGCGTCGTATCTTGCTATTTGGTAGGACGGAAGCTTTATGCAGTCCATCTGGCGCAAACATCTGATCATTTGTCTGTTTCTTGGGCTGCTGGCGATTCCAATCTACTTCCTGGATCTGGCGTCCATCGGAGGCGGAGGCGGCAATTGGATCACACTCGATTTCAGGGGCTTATCCTTTGGGCTTACATCACGTTGCTCGCCATCGATGTCGCCTTAAGTTCAAGCGGCATCGTATCATTTCCCAAGTCTGGAGCATTGCGCATTCACTCTGGGTCAATGGTGCTTTCCGTGATTCTGCTCGTCGCAGGCTTTGTCTTTTAGGCAAAACTGTTGCGCGCAGAGAGCGCTCGCCGGTCGGTGTTTGGATTGTGTTGTCGCAAAATCTTACGGACTGTCGAAAATATGTTGAAGATTTCATCGGCTAACACATGTGCATTGCCTCAGCGGAAGTTCTCAGCCTTTGCTAGATCGCCGATGAGGGCACGGGACTGTTCGTGAGTCGTCCAATACTCAATTCGCGATCGCGAAGGAACGAAGCACGAGCATGTGCTAATCATCGGGTCCACTCGCGGCCAAACAAAACTCGATAGAAGGCATCGTGAAGCGCACAAGGGCCTATGTAGCGACAATGATCCAGAAACGAGATCGGAATAGCGCATTTTGCGGCAGCGCGCTTTCCCGGCGTCCCAGGTCTACGCAGCGGCCAGGCCAATTTTTTCGGGAACTTGGTGCCGTCGTTACCGTAGAACCAAAATGGAGCTTGGAAGGCGTGTTTCCTTCCCGCGCGGTTTTTCAAGCGTGGCCGCGCGTCAGGAAACACGTTGACCTATGTTCCGTTTGTTGAATTCAAATCTTTCAGCCGATACGAGTCGGCGACTCTCGCGAGTATTGCGTGCAGCGCTGCCTCAAGACGCGCTCGATTAGGATCGACTCTGACAGTAGCGGTGAGCGCGATGCATTAAGACGGCTTTAACTCAAATCCAGAACGGTAAATATATGAATACGCTAATAACGTCGAATCAGTTTAAAGAGATGGAAGAAGCGAGGCAAAATCGCTTGAATCGTTTCTTGGCCGGATGTCCGAACAGAATAGGCAGTGGCGAGCCCCGCAGCCTGACGGTCGCAGATTGGTCACCGGAGGTTGATATCAGTGAGGATGATCACGGGTATGTTCTCCAAGCAGACTTGCCTGAAATAAAGAAGGATGACGTTAGGCTAACAGTCGAAGATGGCATCCTTAGCGTTTCCGGAGACTTGTCGGCGTGATGAAACAGAAGAAGATCGAGACGCACAAGATTGGGCTGGTCGGCCAAGCGCCATCGCGGCGCGGCGACCCGCGCAAACCACTTGCCGGTCCGAACGGCCAGAAGATCGCGCGGCTCGCCGGAATGAGTTACGACGAGCTGATCGCGTGTCGCCGGAGGCACCTGAACACGCACTACAGCAGGAAACGCGGCAAAGGCAACGCGTTCGACCACTCGAAAGGCAACGTCAACGCTGCCGACGTCCTAATGGATTGGCGAGTCGAGCGCATCGTCCTGCTCGGTAAGAACGTCGCTCGTTGCTTCGGCTTCCGCGACGTGCCTTTTCTGGCGGAGATACGCATTTATGGACGCCGCTTCTTAATCTTTCCGCACCCTTCTGGAACAAATCGGTGGTGGAACGAACGACGAAACGCACGACGCGCTCGACAACTTCTGCAGCGGTTCCTACGGGGCGAGACGGTTCCGGGACGCCGTGGCAGACAAGTTCGACCGGCACGTCCGCGAGCACGAAGCGGCTAAGTAGTAGCAGCCCCAAAAGAAACGTTGGCCAAAAAGCGCTAAGTAGCGGAAGTGTCCTAATCCAGCTTTTCCCAGCCGATTCCGTGCCGTTCAACAAATGCGAGCTCTTCCTTCTGGTTCACAACGCTCCTTCTGCCACCTCTTCCGCCTAACGAGAAAGAACTCGACCACTGCTTTGGGAACGAAGCTGTGCTCCAGCTGAAAATACACTAATCAAGATCGACATCGACGCACAACGCCAAAGAGCGGTTGGCTGCAGCGTCTGGTTAGATCGATTCGTCTGCAAGATCACGTCTTGGGGGAATAAATAGCAAGAGCAAATGGAACAGCGGACCAATGTACGGGAACAGCCCCAAAATCACCAACCAGGCGTTCCAACCAGCATCACGCACACGCGGCAAAAGCACGAAGAAGAGGGAGTAGATAACGATAACGAGCGAGCCCAAAATAATCGCCACGAGCCGCAATCCGCCAAGGGTAGGATGGGGTGACGAACCGAGATGAAGCGCAAACCAAAGACATGCGTCCGTGACAAGGATTCGAATAAGGTAATCGAGCCGATGTAGGCGTCGCGGGAATATCACATCAAGCCAGAGCTGTTTCGTCATTCTTTCTTTTCAGAATATTGTTGCTCCAAAAGCGAGCAAATCGAATTTCTTGATAACATTATCGTTTTCATAAACGAATTCCTAAAAAATCCCGCCCGGTTACCTGGCTCTCGTGGCGGTCGGCCCGCACAATCTCCAGCCGGAGCTGACGTCGTTGCCGACTTCATCGTGCATAAAATGAGACTTTGGCCATGAACGCACTCCATTTTGGACCAAGACGACCGCCATCGAGCAGGATTCTCGGGCATTTTTTGAACCCCAAATCGCGGCCGTCACTGTAACGGATCATGCGCCAGTGCATGTGCGGGACAACATGATTGAGAGGGATATCATATTGACGCATCAGTCTGGCTGTGAGTTGCGCGGTGCGGTCGATGGTGCTGCCAAGATCGTTGCCCCGGTTTACACACATTTCGATCCCGATGGACGACCTGTTTCCCTGGCCTTCGTAATCAGCATGCTCTCCGGTTTCGTCAGTCGGGAGGCTTTGGTAAATGGAATGATCGTCCACAGTGAAATGCCAAGTGAGAAATCCAGTGCGATTGTGACGGCCCCGGAGCCCCTTGTTCATGGCGAGCGCGTGATGCAATGCGTCGGCGCTACGAGACCTATTGTCGGTCGAATGAATAGTGATAAATGTCGGACGCATCGGCCGATGCAAGGGACGTCCGCATTTCCCTGGGGGGATGATGTTCTGCGTGATTTTGAATTCGGCTGCACCTGCGGCAGCCACGCCGGCGCGTCGGGGAGCCACCGCACAGGAAGAAAAGAGAAGCCCCACCAGGACAACGGCAAGAAACCCAAATGTGCGAAGTTTTACCGTAACCATTCCCAGCGTTGCGAGAGGAAAGCGATTAAAGGCTGCACGGCGCGAATCGTGCCAAATCATTCGGGATTTAGAAAGCGGAAATCAGATTCGACGCCACGATAATCTCTGCGCCGGGCCGGAGTTTGTAAGTTTGCGATGAATCGCGGATTCAAGAGCTTCCGAATCTGGCGTAAGTCAACGGCCAATCACCTGGCTGTTTAAATGTGAGGCGGCATCTCACGCGCGATTTAGGCGTCGGACAATCGGTTTGGCGTGGCAGGGCGAGAATTGTGGGTTCAGGTTCTTTGAGCAGCAAAGTGCGAAACATTCACCCAGTGAGGAGAGGATGAGTGGGCGGCGGCGCGCGAATCGTCACCGCGTCGCCGCCGTTCTCTTCGATGCTTGCGGATGTCATTCTCGCTTCGAAACAATGTCAGTGAATGTTGCCGATAAAGTCGACGAGAAAATGTGCGATCATGTTGGCGACGAGATCGCGCCGCCAGACATAGAAGACGGATAGAATTACTCCAAGAGCAAGCGCGATGAGGATGTTAGCCCAACCGCCGGTCCAGTGCGCAACGCCGAAAATGGTGAGCGGAATTACCACTGCCCAAAACCGA
>DATIOX010000165.1:0-16090 GCA_035472675.1 Candidatus Dormiibacterota bacterium | reverse complement strand
GTCGCTCCCGTTTCGAGTCGGCGGTTCGATAATTGCGCCGGGAGCTTCGCATATTCCGACCACACATTTTTCCCGAGCGATCCCGAAGGATCGAGATCGTGTGCCAGCCAAAATGGAAACAATACATTAGCCAGGATATCGGCAACGCGCGCTTCGCCGATCAGGGCCATTTTTTTGGGCGCCGCTTTCGAAGTGAGCGTGTAATGAAAATTCCAAAACGGATGATCCAGCGTTTGAAAAAAATGTTTTGCTGCGCAGACGCTGCTTTTGTTGAAAGCGCGCTGGAGACGAGACCAGTCGCGCGCTAGGATTGCCAGCGCGGCCAGCCGGCGCTGTGGATGATTCAATGGCCGCGTGCTGCTGAGGCGCCAAATTTTGCCTGGTAAAATTAGCCGCTGCAACTCGTCACGATGTGGCCACCAGCCGTCCCAAAGCCGGCGCACATATTCGCGTGTCGATTTTTCATAAATATCGAGATCGGCGGCGTGCAGGAAACCAGCCATGCCAAATAACATCGATTCAATGTCCGACATAGCTTCGCGTAAAGATTTTAGCAGCAGCCGTTGCGTGATCAGCGTGAAAGGCAGCTTATTTTCCTTGTAGCCGAGTGCAGTGGCCAGCTCCTGAAAGAGCACCTCGTCGCGTCCACGACTGTCAATCTTGTGGCGAATGCATGCAGCTTTTTGTCGCAAACGAAACTGCGCTGCTGCGTCCAATACACTGCGGACTCGTTCTTCGGGCAAATCTTTCAGCGGCGCCTGACAGCGGCCTGATCGTGCCAGTGGGATATTCGCGTTGAATGCATCCGGGAGATCTGCCGGATCAATGTGAACCTGTGGCACATTGCGGTTGGATCTTGTCCGCGTGAAAAATTCGCGGTCGCTCCTCTCGACAAACACGTGCAACACAGTTTCATCAAAAGCTGGATTGGTCGCATGACCGTGGGTTTCCCAACTGCGATCCAGAAGATCGATCTCCATGCAACCGCGAAGTGGATCACCGCCGTTTATCCGAATTGCAGCATCGCGAAAATCAGGGCCTGCTTCGCGGTTCCACGTACCAAATTGAACAATATCGATCTTGTCACCGGCGGTGGTAGTGAAGTGTTTGCCGAAATCTCCAGCGAACCATCGGGCTTGCAGCTCGAGCTCTGATGGAATCCGCGGCGAGATAAATAGCGCCCGTTCATGAACACGATCGCCATTGCGCAACTGTGCGTAACGATCGGCAATCAGCGTCACGCTTCAAGATTATGAGAACGGCATGCGGAAATGTCACGCCTCAGTTCAGGCGGTACCAAATGACGCCAGCACGAATAACGAATGACGAAATAGTGACGAAGCACGATGAGGCATCGCGATTCCTTGTAATGTCATTGGGATTTCGTCATTCTTTCGTTCATTCGACGTTCGTCATTCATCGAGCGACACCGCAACTCCGTGTTCCTGCAATACCGGCTCGCTCAGTCGCTCGCGCAAATCCTTCGCAATTTGTTCGACCAGAGCGGCGCGCGATCGCGGGAAAACGAAAAAATACTTGGGGCCTTTTCCGGCAGCAGGGAAAACGACCAGATTTTCGGATAGAAATTTGGGCTCACGAGTGACGTCGGAACCCTCCAGATCGATCGTACGAGCAAATGGCCGCCCTGCCTTGCGCGCGACAAAAGTGATCCTGCGCGGCTCTTCACTCGTAGCGACGAGCGCGCCGAACAAATTCGCGGGAATCCGCCGGCCGCGCCCGCTTACGCATGGCACTGCCCACAGGATGGTCGCGCCGAGAACGTTTTCTTTGCTGAAAATAGGCGCGAGCCGGGCTGGCAGCGTCGATGGTAGGCTTAGCGGTACATCGGAGTCGGCTGGGCCATTCAGTTTCCTCCAGGCCAGCCAAATCTTCACTTTCATCGCACGCAAAATTCTTGGCGCAAAGTAGAAGAATGCACCGATGCAGATCAAAAAGATGACCAGCGCAAGGACGGGATTGAAATGCACGAGAGCGAGTCCACCAAGCACGGCTGCGTCTTCGCCGAGACTCAACCCAATATTTGAAAATGGTTCCGGTGACGAGTTACTGGCGAGACGCGCAGCCGCCTTTGCGGTGTGTGCGACCAGGCTCGTGCCACCCGCGAGCAGAGCCACGATTACAGTAAATGCAGGACTTGGATGACCAAGCACCTGAATTGCAAGGAGCGCGCCGCCGATAGGCCGAATCACAGTGTGAACGGCATCCCACACCGAATCGATCCAGGGAATTTTATCGGCAAAGAATTCCAGGAAATAGAGAACGCCGGCGATGGCGATGATCCACGGGTTACCGAGGACCTCAAGCGATTGGTACTGCGGCGCCAGGGTGATCCAGTGAAAATGAATAGCCAGGCCGGTGGCGAAAACGGTCAGGTAAAGGTTGATCCCCGCAAGCGCGGCGAGACCGAGCGCGACCGCAAGCAGATCCAGTCTCTCCACGGCAAAAATATCGGCAAGAACAAGTCAATGTCACGCGCAAGCTTGGGCTCGGAGCCAAATGACGAAATCCGAATGACGAAGGACGAAGGAATAACGAAGTCGCAACGACGAAAGGAAGTCGACGCAGCTCTCCGTTTTCCCAATTCGTCATTAGTCATTTGCTTAGACATTCGACGTCCCTCATTCATACTGCGCCATGCTCGACATTCGCCTGATTCGGGACAAACCGGATTTTGTTCGCGAGCGACTTGCGACGCGGGGCGGGGGAGACGAAGCCAGGATCGACGACGTGTTGCGCGTGGACGTCGAGCGCCGGAAGACCGAAACGGCGCTCCAACAATTGAACGCCGATCGCAAAAAATTGAGCAAAGAGATCGGTGGCAAAAAATCTCGTGGCGAACCGACGGACGAACTGGAGCAACATGTTCGACAAATCGGCGAACAGGTCGCCGATGTAAATGCGCGGGCGACGGCTGCTGAAGACGAGCAAAATGATTTGCTTCTTCGGATCGCAAACCTGCCACACGAAAGTGTTCCAATTGGCAAAGACGCAGCCGCCAATCGTGTCGTGCGCACTTGGGGCGAGAAACCGCAATTAAGCAAACCCACCGATCATGTCGCTCTCGGCGCGAAACTGCGCCTTTTAGACATGGAACGAGCCGCAAAATTGAGCGGCAGCGGTTTTATTTGTTTCATCGGCGCTGGCGCGAGGCTGGAGCGCGCGCTTATTAATTTCATGATCGATTTGCACACGCGGGAGCATGGTTACATCGAAATCAGCCCGCCGTTTCTGGTTCGGCGCGATTGCATGTTCGGCACGTCGCAGCTCCCAAAGTTTGAAGCGGACATGTACGGTTTGGAGGAGAACCAGGTCTTTCTTGCGCCGACTGGGGAAGTTCAACTGACAAATCTCCATCGCGATGAAATTTTGAGCGTTGACGATTTTCCCAGGAAGTTTGTTGCTTACACGCCGTGCTTCCGACGCGAAGCGGGCGCAGCGGGCCGCGAGACCCGTGGCATTCTCCGCGTGCATCAATTCGACAAGGTGGAGCTGGTGAAGGTTACGACGCCGGAAAAGTCGTATGTCGAACTGGAATCGCTTACGGAAAATGCGGAACGCGTGCTACAACTGCTCGGCTTGCATTATCGAGTCGTCGAGCTTTGCACCGGCGATTTGGGTTTTGCGGCGGCTAAGAGCTACGACATTGAAGTTTGGTCGCCAGGACAAGATGGTTATTTGGAAGTATCAAGTTGTTCAAACTGCGAAGACTTCCAGGCGCGCCGGATGCATCTTCGATTCAAAGACCGCGACGGGAAAAACCGGTTCTGCCATACGTTGAATGGTTCTGGCGTGGCCTTGCCCAGATTGTTTGCAGCGTTAATCGAGAACTATCAGCAGCCGGATGGCTCGGTGCGGATCCCCAAAAAGTTGCAGCCCTACTTTGGCGCGGAGATGATCGGAATGATGAAGCACGAATGACGAATGTCGAAGGAATGACCAAATGACGAAGGCCGAAGAAGACGGCGGATCTCTATTTTGTCATTCGGGCTTCGCCATTAATTCGTCATTCGCATTAGGATTTCGTCATTACTGCAATCCAGGTATGCCGAGCCCGCCCGTGATTCTCGTCATTTCTGATTGCGCGAGCGCCTTGCCTTGTTCCACGGCTTGCTGAACCGCGCTAAGAACCATTTCTTCGAGAAATTCGACATCGTTTGGGTCGACAACTTCTTTGTCGATCTTGATGGTGAGAACGTCACCTGCGCCGTTTGCTGTCACTTTCACTTTGCCGCCAGCCGCACTTACTTCGACCGTCTTGTTCTCCAGCTCGGCCTGAGTTTTGGCCATTTGCTCCTGCATCTTCTGCGCTTGCTTCATTAATTTGTTTAGATTCATGGTTTTCGCATTGCGGCGCGCCTGGCGGTCGCGCCCTACCTTTCCTGGCTTATTTGAGCATTGAACAGCCCGATGGCTTCTTGAATAAGCGGATCCTCCTTGAAATGTTCCGGCTGAGAATGCTGCGAAGCCGGTGCCTGCCTGGTGGGAAGATCCTCCTTTATGGTTAGCTTCAGACTCCAGTCCT
This sequence comes from Candidatus Dormiibacterota bacterium, assembly GCA_035472675.1. GTDB lineage: Bacteria > Verrucomicrobiota > Verrucomicrobiia > Chthoniobacterales > UBA10450 > Udaeobacter. The sequence goes on along the minus strand of DATIOX010000165.1, from coordinate 11,547 downwards.
TTCCGGTGACCTCGTGGAGCAACGTTTCAAGAAGTTTGCGATTAGCTTGTGTACCGAGGATATCCATCATCGCTTTGTCACTAGGCGCAAAACCGATCTGGAAATTGCGCCCATCGATTCCGAGGACATGTGCGGCCGAAGCAGAATTTCGCACGAAAGCTTTTTGCGCGGGAACTTTTGCAAGAATCTTTTGCCACAGTTCGTTCGCATCAGGTGAAGTTTCGGCTACGCGCGGCAGGGTCTCGCTGTAGCCTGGGTCGCTGACCCCGGCCTTCGCAGTGCGCGATTCGTCACGACCGCGGTCAGCGTCCGCGGCTACAGGTTGCGCGGACGGCGCCTGCGGGCGCGCGCCCCCACCGTTGCGAAGCTCGCCGAGTTTTTCGATTACTTCATCCAATGTTGCCTGTCCCAGGCTTTGGATAGCCTTGATGATTGCCACTTCGAGATGCAGCTTTTTGTTTGGAGCCCACTTCATGCGGCCTTCGGCGGCGGCAAATTGGTCAAGCAATTCAAGCAAATGGCCCATCGTGATTAGCTCAGCATGCCTCGCGAGTGATGTTTGCACATCAGGCTCGACATCTTCCTTAAGCGCATCAGGCTTTGCCTTGAATACGAGGAGATCACGCAGGTAAGCGATCAAGTCCGACATGAGCCGCATCATGTCCTTGCCGGCGTCACTCTGCTGATGCAGCAGATCGATCGCGCCCGGAGTTTCACCCCGCAAAATCCGTCCTGTCAGATCGGCAACCGTTTGTTCGCTTGTGAATCCGAAAACATCGAGCACATCGTTCTTGCTGATTTTCTCCCCGCAAAATGCAACCAGCTGATCGAGCATCGATTCCGCATCGCGCAAGCCACCCTCTGCGCCGCGTGCAATCGCATGCGCTGCCGCGGGCTCCAGCGCGATTTTCTCCTTCCCCGCAATGAATTGCAGATGTTTCGCGATCAGGTTTGCCGGAATGCGGTGGAGATCAAACCGCTGGCAACGGCTCAGAATGGTTGGGAGAACTTTCTGCGGCTCAGTGGTCGCGAAAATAAATTTCACATGCGCGGGCGGCTCCTCGAGAGTCTTTAGAAGCGCATTGAACGCCGCGGGCGAAAGCATGTGCACTTCATCGATCAGATAAATCTTGTAATGGCCCTTGGCGGGAGCGTATCGAACGTTCTCGCGCAGTTGTCGCACATCTTCCACGCTGTTGTTGCTGGCGCCGTCAATCTCGATTACGTCGAGGCTATTGCCCGCGGCAATCTCTCGGCAATTGTCGCATTCGCCACATGGCGTGATGGTGGGTCCTTTCACACAATTGAGTGACTTCGCCAAAATTCGCGCAGTCGATGTCTTGCCGACACCGCGCGGACCAACAAACAGATACGCATGGGCGAGGCGATTTTGCGCGACCGCGTTCTTCAACGTACGCGAGACATGCGCCTGACCGACCAAATCGTCGAACGTTTGCGGCCGATATTTTCTGGCGAAAACCTCGTAACTCACGCGCTCAATCTAAACGGGAAAGTCGACTCGCGAAAGCTTTCGGAGTTGGTAGTTGATAGTTGACCCCGAACGCTTTCGGGGTCCATGGATGGGCAATGACAACGAAGCAGCTCTCTTGGGGCGCACTCCTGTTGGTTATCGTGCTCGATTCCTCTGCGCGCGAGCCGATAAAGCGTCTGCCAGCGACACCTGGTATTGAAGGGAAGACAGTTCGCGGCCGCGATCTGGGGATTCCATTTGAAGGCACGCCTGGAAAATTCAACGCGATTACCGATGTCCCCGGCGTCGAAGTCGGTTATACGACGCTGATCAGCGGCGAAGGAAAACTTGAAGTTGGCAAAGGTCCGGTGCGCACCGGTGTTACTGCCATCCTTCCGCGCGGGCACGCTTCGCTGAATGATCCGGTTTACGCCGGGTTCTTTAGCTTAAATGGCAACGGCGAGATGACCGGCACAGCGTGGGTTGATGAGAGCGGATTTCTCGAAGGGCCGATCATCATTACAAACACGCACAGTGTTGGAGTGGCGCGCGACGCAGTCATTGCCTGGCGCGTTAAGCACGGCGCAGCTGATACGACTGGCTACTGGTGGAGTCTGCCTGTAGTTGCCGAGACGTGGGATGGCTGGCTCAACGACATCAACGGTTTTCATGTTAAACCGGAGGATGTCTGGCATGCTCTCGACAGCGCGCATGACGGCGCGCCGGAGGAGGGGAGCGTCGGCGGCGGAACGGGAATGATCTGTTACGAGTTCAAAGGCGGAAACGGGACCGCATCGCGCAAGGTTGATATTCGGCCAGAAGGTGCCGACAAAAACAGTTCACCGCAAAGTTTTATCGTCGGCGTGTTTCTACAGGCAAATTTCGGTCGGCGCCCACAACTCACGATCGCTGGCGTCCCGGTCGGCAAAGAAATTCCCGGCGACGTTTATAAACAAGAAAGCGGCTCGTGCATCGCTGTGGTTGCGACTGACGCACCGCTGCTGCCAAATCAGTTGAAGCGGCTTGCGCGCCGGGTGTCGCTCGGCCTCGCCCGGACGGGAACAATTTCCGGGAACGGCTCCGGTGATTTGTTCATCGCATTTTCAACAGCGAATCCGAACGTCGTGAATCCGGATCAAGTTACACATCAAGTGCAAACAGTTCCCAATGATCTGATGGATCCGATTTTTACCGGAGTGGTGCAGGCAACCGAAGAAGCGGTCGTGAACGCGTTAGTTGATAACCATTCTATGACTGGCCGCGACAATCATCGCGTCGAGGCGCTTCCGCACGATCGGTTGCGTGAACTCATGAAGCACTTTCGGTAAGCAGCGTCGTTCGCGGAGTGTTCTGTAGTGACCGTCCTGTGGGTGGCCGTGTGCGCGTCAATCGCAATGGACGGCCACGGGCGCGTGGCTACAGCTGAAAAATATTTGCAGAATGCGCTGTCCTCGGCGCATCGGGGCTGCGACTAGATCATCATGATCAACACCGGCACAACTTTCGTCGCAGCTATCTCTAAGAAATGAAGTGTTAGTTTTTCAGCACCTTCCTGCGTCTGCGCCGGTTGAGGTTTACGATGCTGCGCCTATCGGCTTTTGCATATCAAGATCTGAAAAGTCTTGAAAACTGTCTGCTCTTACTTCGTTGCTTGCTGTAGCGCGGTCGGATCATCGAGTAAGATCCATTCGATTACAGACACGGGCAGGCTACCGTTCTTGATCAGATCATCGTGGAATTGACCGAGCCGGAAATTTTCGCCTTGTCGGTCCTTGTAACGGCCGAGCAGATTCATGATCTGCCATTTGCCGGTGATATAGCTGATCTTCTGCGTTGGGCTGGAAGCTGCGCCTGCCGCTTCACCCTCCGCTGCCTCTCGATCCAGTCCGCCTGCGTCCATGAAATATTTGACAGCTTGTTCGAAACTCCACCGGCCGGTGTGCAGATTCACATCGACTCCAATGCGGGCTGCGCGATAGCGAGACAGACGCAGGATTTGTCCCTGCGCAGGCGAGTCATTCGAATAGAGACCAGTGCGCATCAACATCTCTTCGCCGTAAAGCGCCCAGCCTTCGATGAACACGGAGTCGTCATGCTGGCGGCGGATCTCGTCGCTTAAATGATTGGCAATTGAGAGTTGAAGAAAATGTCCGGGAATACCTTCATGCCCGAGGATCGGTCGTGGATCTTCAATCGCCGCACGAATATAAAAATTCTTCGATTCCGGATTGTAGGTAGGAATGAAAAAGAATCCGGTTGGGTCCTTGTCATAAACACCGGGGGGATTCATGAAACCGCCAGGGCTGGTCGGCTTGAAAGCTTCTGGCAATTGTCGAATTTGAAACGGCCCGAGATAGTCCGGCAAAGATACAAGATTGTGTTCCTTCAAGAAGCTGATCATTTCTGCTTCGCGGCTTTCATACGCTTTCAGGAAAGATTCCTGATCTGGCGGAATGTGAGCAGCCCGTTTCGGATCTGGGTCGGCTAATTTCGGATCAGGCAAGAGCGCCTCGAGGGCGCGATAACGCGCCAGCTCTGCTCGGCCAATCATCTCTACCTGAGTGGCGTCGAGCGGCAGAAGTAAAACGTGCTTAAGATAATAGTTATAGTTTGCTTCGCCCATCGGCGCGAAATCGACCATTTTCGGCAGGCGGTTCTCCAGGTCATCGGCGTAGCCGTGCACAGCAGTAAGGGCGGCGTCGCGCGCTTTGATCAAGTCATCGTGCTCGTTAGGCGCGAGCCCGACATCCAGCGCCATTAAACTTTTATTTAAAAGCGGATCGATCGAGCGCGCCGATTGGATCGCCAGCTGCGCATAAAGTTTTACCGGATCTTGCAAATTACTCAGGCCTTGCTTCAACAGCGCAGGCATTTCTTTGAGGCGCGCGGTCGCAGCGAGCGCCCGTTTCCTCGGTGTGTCGTATTCTTTTTTCAGCAGCGAAAAGATCGCGTCCGTGCATTCGCGAACGTAAACCTGCGGATTTGTCCGCTCGAATTTCAGAATGCGATCTCCAAAATCGATATTCTCTAATTGGGCTCGGAACAGGATCCAGTCGATGCGATCGTTCTTCGGCCAATTATCTGTCTTCATTGCGCGCACCTTCTCCAGGAGCGAATGAACGTGTTGCGCGCGCTCTGCGATTTTTGCCGGCGAATAATCAGTCAGCCGGTCGTCCCATGTATGAAGTCCGGCTTCGCTACTGCGGACTGGATAATTCTCGTTCCGCCAGGCGTAATAATCGTCCGCCATCTTGTGCAGCGCATCAGTTGCGTTCTCACTGTGATTTTTAAAAGCGTCGCTGCTTATACCGGGCGTTGACTTTGTAATCAGTGCCTTGTTTGAAACATCCGGGTTACGCTGAGGTGGCGTTTGTGCGAGAATGACAACCGGAGCTAATGCGAGCAGTGAGCAGACGAGTGACGACAAATTCATCGGACGCATGGGATGAACTGTAATACCTGCCGGCGAATCGCAAATTGCAAAGCGGAGGTTCGCAGTTGTGGTTTCATCATTTGCTCTCTTCCAATTCTTCGAGCAATTGCTGTTTCAGATGGCGACGCGCTGCCTTTTTGATTGCGCGCCGCTCAGCTGCCACGGCTTCTTTCTCTGCATGGCGTTCTCTTCGCGTCCGGCGCTCTGCGGAACTTGGCAAGTGCGTAATCTTCGGTCGCTGCGCACCGATTTTTCGTTCCTTCGGTTTGGCGTAGGGATCCACGGGGAAACGCTAGCGCTTCTTATTCGCGATAAAAAGAACGGGAATAGCAGCAAGTTGAAGAATGACCGAGAACAGTACCACAGCTAGGATCGATTTCTCGTATAGCAAGCCCATGGCTGCGCTTCCTAAAAACCAGGCAATTCCGTATCCGGTATCAAACAAGCCAAAAGCCGTGCTTCGTTTCTGTGACGGAATAACGCCGGTAGGCATCGCTTGAAACAGCGAACCCTGCGCGCTCATTCCAACTCCCCAAAAAATCATTCCGATCAATGCGAAGACCGATGTGCCTAGAAAAACGAACGGCGCAGCCGCGGCGGAAATCAAAAAAGCGAACAACGACACATTCGGACCAAGTCTGTCAAATAGCCGGCCCAAGGGAATAGATGCGAGAGCGCTGGCCGCCATCGCAACTGCATAAAACACCGGAATCAAATTTCCCCGCACGACGTTCGCCTTTTGAAAGTGAAAACCAATCAATGCGAAATCGGCGAATCCAGCGGCAAGCAACGCACCCGCCACGAGATAAATCCAGTAAGCTCGCGTCAGGTTAGTTTTCGTGAAGGTCTGTCCAGTGCCTTTTTCCAATTCGTGCGGCCGCGGGTGAAGAAGCCGGGCGAGGACCAAAGTCCCGAGACAAAGCAAAGCTGGAATGAACAGCGTGGCAAAACCGGTTCGATATCCGCCATCAAGATAAAGAATCAGCGCCATGAGTAAGGGCCCCATCGTCGCGCCTGCCTGATCGAGTGCTTCATTCAGTCCAAATACCCAGCCGGCGCCAATCGATCTACCTGCGTACGAAAGCATCGCTTCTACAGTTTGGCTTGCGAATGCCGCGACCGATGCGCTCCGAAACCACGAGACTGGCTGCGAGCGGCCATTGTCTGGTAAGCGCTAGGGCGGGCACCGCGAGCATGTTGATCGTGTATCCCAGGAATGCGAACTCCCAATGTCGATGCGATTTGTCCGCGAAATATCCTGAGACAGACCGCAAACCATAGCCCATCAGTTCGCCCAAGCCTGCGCCCAACCCGACAATCGCCGCGCTCGCGCCTAACGAGCCAAGAAACGGACCAATAATTCCGCGCGCACCTTCGTAGGTAAAATCGGCGAAGAAATTTGCGATGCCGATGATGAGGACAAAATGCAGCGCCGATCTGTTTTTCATCTAACCACGAATCAACACCTACCGTGAAATGTCGAAGCACGAAGGTCGAATGACGAATTAATGACGAAAGTTAGAATGAAGGGACGGTGCCTGTTCGGCATTTGGCCTTTAGTCATTCCTTCGACATTCGTCATTTGGATTTCGTCATTTTCTGAACTCATGTTTATTCGTGTCCATTCGTGGTTAACAAATGAAGACTCTCGGAATCATTGGCGGCCTCGGCCCTGAAAGCACGATCGATTATTACGGGAGAATCATCGCGCTTTACAGGGAACGAACGGGTGATGGCAGTTATCCGCAATTCATCATCAACAGCATTAACATGAAAAAGGGACTCGATTTCATGGACGCAAACAATCTCGCCGGTATGGCTGAGTATTTGCTCGAGGAAATCGGCAAACTCCCGCAGGCTGGTGCAACCTTCGGTCTGATTTCAGCGAACACGCCGCATATTGTTTTCGATGAAGTTGCGTCCAAGTCGCCGATCCCGTTGATCAGTATCGTCGAAGCGACTTGCGCGGCAGCCAAAGCGCGGAAGTTGAAGCGGCTCGGCTTGTTCGGGACGCGCTACACGATGCAGGCAACTTTTTATCCGAAGGTCTTCTCGCGAGAGGGAATCGAGCTTCTCTTGCCGGACGCGAAGGATCAGGCTTATATCCACGACAAATACTTCAAGGAATTAGTCTCGGGGAAGTTTTTGTCCGAGACGCGCGCTGGTTTGCTGACAATTGTTGATCGCATGAAAGCAAACAGCGACATCGACGGCCTGATTCTCGCTGGCACAGAATTGCCCCTGATTCTGCGTGATTCAGAACACAACAGGATTCCGTTTCTCGACACGACAGAGATCCACTGTGAAGCGGCGGTGACTGAAATGTTATCCTAAGAAACGTCTCAGCTGCGTACTGTCATGAAGGATAATTCGAACAGGGTCGTCACCCTTGTTCTTCTTGGTTGGCTATGCTTCGCGGTAGGCCTGGCTGGCTGGTTTCAGAATGCAAGCGCATTAACGGTGGCGGCGACAGTTTGGACATTGACCGCGCTCGTCCTTCTCGCGTGTTGGAAAGTCAGGACAATCAGAGTGTGTGTATTGAATATCGATCTTCGTTGGCTGGTGGTACTTCACCTGACACGGTTATTTGCTGGCGCGTACTTTCTGGTGCTTTGTCAGCGCCGCCTTTTGCCTTGCGCTTTCGCAACACCGGCGGGTTGGGGCGACATCGTTATTGGTGTCCTGGCGGTGGCTTTGGTTAGCTCTATGCACACTCAATTCGCAAAGACGGTTTTGCTTAGCTGGAACACGTTAGGCCTTATCGACATCGTTTTTGTTGTCTCGAGTGTGCTCCGGTTTGGATTAAAGGACTGGCAGTCGATGCACGCGCTGCGGGAACTTCCGCTCAGTCTTCTCCCGACATTTCTAGTGCCACTTATTATCGCGTCACACGTATTGATCTTCGTCCGGCTGATTCGAAGGCGAATTGGTTCGCAGTAGCTGCCTGGAAAAGATCGCAATTGGTCGTTGGGGGAACTGCTGCGCGAAGGTGAGCATTCTTCACGGCCTCCGCGACGAACGTTTCCGAACGATTTTCAACTTTATGCTGAACTTCGCTCGGCGGCTTCCGTAGAAGGACATGGAGGAGATGCGGGGAACGATTCCGAATACATCGCGTCCCTTTTAAGCTTTTTCGACGTTACCATGAACCCCGGAGGTACTCCTGCTTGGGCACCGCTCCGAGGGGAGCCGATCCCGTGCGCAGAATGTGGATCAACATCGCGCGTTGCACGCGGCCTTTGCCTGAATTGTCTGCTCTGTCGGGGTTTGGGCGCAGAAACTTCTAATGATGAAACGCTGGAAGACGTGCTGTCTGAGATCAATGTGAGCGATCCCGATCGGCGGCTCGGCAATTATCAAATTCTCGACGAGATCGCGCATGGCGGGATGGGAGTTATTTATCGTGCCCGCCAACGGCATTCGCGGCGTATCGTCGCGGTGAAACGGATTTTAGCATACGAGGCTGATTCGCGGGAAACACTGATTCGCTTTCGGCGCGAAGCACTAGCCGCGGCGAGTCTGGATCATCCAAACATCCTCCCTATTTACGAAGTTGGCGAGGACGAGGACGGACTTCCGTTTTTCAGCATGAAATTCGCTGCAGGTGGCAGCTTGCGCGACGCCGCACCCTCCCTACGGAGCGAACCATTGCGCAGCGTGGCGCTGATGGCGAAGGTAGCACGCGCTGTCCATTACGCGCACGCTCAAGGAATTCTTCATCGTGATCTAAAACCCGGAAACATTTTGCTCGATGGGCGTGGCGAACCTTTGGTGAGCGATTTTGGATTGGCCAAATGGCTCGATACGGGGAGTAATGTTACCCACACGCTGACGATTTTTGGCACACCGGGTTATGTTGCACCCGAACAAGCCGAGGGCTCAACACGGAGTTTGAGGCCTGGCACAGATGTTTACAGCCTCGGGGCAATTTTGTTCGATCTCTTGACGGGCCGGCCCCCATTCCTGGGTGACAACGTGCTTGCTGTTATTCAACAAGCTGCTGAAAGGCCGGCGCCAAAACTGCGCTCTTTCGCGCCAGCGCTCGACCGCGATCTGGAAATCATTTGCGCCAAATGTCTGGAGCGCGAACCGGACGCGCGTTATTGCTCGGCCGAGGATCTGGCCGAAGACCTTGAACGCTGGCTGGCAGACCGCCCCATCATCGCACGACCGGTTTCGCTCCCGGTGCACGTGAGCCGCTGGTCGCGACGCAATCCGGCCGCTGCGGGAATGGCTGTGCTCTTGTTGGCCCTCGGAATAGGCATCGGGATAATGACTTGGGAAAGTGAGTTACTTCGCCGCCCAGAGGATATTGCAATAGCGGTACTGCCGTTTGAAAATCTGAGCCAAACTAAGGAGAGCGCTTTTTTTGCCGATGCTATCCAAGACGGCATCTTGACCAAGCTCGGCCGGGTGGCCCAGCTCAGAGTAATCAGCCGCACGAGTGTCATGGCATATCATGGCGCACGTAATACCCGGCAAATCGGGCGGGCACTGAACGTCTCTCATGTGCTAAAGGGAAGCGTCCGCTGGGAGGCGGGCAGGATTCACTTGAACGCCCAGTTAATAGATACTCGTACCGACAATCAAGTTTGGGCGGAAGAATACGATCAGGATCTGGCTAACGTGTTTCTAACCCAAAGCGAGATCGTAAAAGAAGTCGCAAATAAGCTTCAAGCCAATGTCTCGGATGTCGAGACAGCCGCTATTGAAGAGCCACCCACCTCGGATTTTGTGGCCTACGATTTTTACCTGCGGGCGAGAGACCTTCTTTTGACCCTGTTTAGCAGCAGGGCGAGGGAGGATTTGCTCCAGGCCGCCGATCTGCTGAACCAGGCTGTCGCCCGTGATCCTTCTTTTTTCCAAGCCTATTGCCAACTTGCCTACACCCATGACCAGCTTTACTTCCTTGGCTTCGATCATAGTCCTGCACGTCTGGCGCTCGCGGAAGGGGCGATCCAGGCGGCGTTTCGCCTCCGACCTGACGCTGGGGAGACACACCTGGCACGCGCAGAAAATCTTTATAGAGGATACCTAGATTACGAGGGAGCCTTGGCTGAACTCGCCGCGGCGAGCCAGACCCTCCCCAATTCTCCCCGCCTATTCGCCCTGAAGGGTTACATCGAGAGGCGTCAGGGGCATTGGGAAGAATCGACGCGGAACCTGGAGCGTGCGATTGATCTCGACCCGCGCGACTTTTATACGCTCCAGCAGGTTGCGATCAGTTATGGAGTTCTTCGGCGCTACGCCGAAGAAAAATCCGTGTTAGATCGGGCGTTATCCATCGCGCCGGACGATGTCGATACGAAAGTAGCCCGCGCGTCCGTGGAATTTCACTGGAAAGCCGATACTCGATCCCTGCATCAAACAATCGATTCAATTCGGGCGACAAATCCCGCTGCCTTGCCCAACATCGCCAATGATTGGCTGAGTTGTGCGCTGGCCGAGCGCGACCTTGCTGCAGCAAAAGATGCTTTAAACGCGTTCGGCGAAATTCCTCTAACCGACTATGCGGTTCACTCAAATCGCCCGCTAATTGAAGGCGTGATTGCTCGCATGACAAATGATGAAGGAGCGGCACGGGCGGCGTTCACCGTTGCACGTGTGGAGCAGGAGAAAGCGGTTCAAGCTCAACCAAATTACGGCCCGCCGCTGTGCGTGCTTGGTTTGATCGACGCCGGTCTCGGTCGTAAAGAAGAGGCGCTACGCGAAGGCCGACGCGCGGTCGAGCTTCTTCCGGTGAGAAAGGATGCAATCAACGGCCCACTTATGATCGCGTATTTGGCAATGATAGCTGCATGGATTGGCGAGAAGGATCTCGCCTGCGAACAGCTTTCAATCGCCATCCGTTCCCCGAGCACTCTCAGCTATGGCCAGCTGAAACTACTGCCGTTTTGGGATCCACTGCGGAAAGATCCGCGCTTTGAAAAAATCGTCGCCTCGCTCGCGCCAAAAGAAACAGCACCAACACCACGCCCGGCACCATGAGAAAGAGTGAACGTCACGAGTTTTAGAAGTCGCCCCGACTGCTCGTGGTCTCAGATCATGTTACCCGGAGTATCCTAAACAAGCGAGAACCAGTTGTAGTGATCACTAATCGACACGAACTGCGAGACACAGATTTGAACCAATTTAATTGCTAAAGCCTCGGAACTTCAGACATGCTGCCGCCGATGATTTCGAGAAAGATAAAGCACGTGGTTGCGCTTACTTTTGGGCTTGGGCCGGGTATGGCGGCGACTCCTGGCGACGTAGCGGCCTCTTCTAATAGTACAATTTACTCGTTCGGCACGACAGATGGGGACGGCGCCGTGCCAAAGCGGTCGCTGACATATGTGAACGGCTTGCTTTTCGGGCGCACCACGATGACCACGCCCAGCGGCGGCTACGGTGTGATCTTCCATTTCGATCCCAACAATGTAGCGTCGACTTATTCAATTGATCACACGTTCGCCGGTCACCCTGATGATGGTGACAATCCCCGTCATGATGCAATGACCCCGTTTAACGGCCTATTGTACGGGACTACTTTGGCCGGTGGAACAAACGACACCGGGATCATCTTTTCGATCGGCCAGGATGGCACTGGCTACCAGGTGCTCTTGAGCCTTGCGAAACCCAGCGGCGACGAGTCGCATAGCTG
>DATIOX010000164.1:0-6802 GCA_035472675.1 Candidatus Dormiibacterota bacterium | reverse complement strand
GGTTCGAGTTGTGGGACGACAGAGAACGGTCGCGTCCGCGATTTTGTGACGCGCACCCGTTTTCTTGGTTTGCGACGTGTGGAAGAAATGAGTTTGGATCGTCCCATGAGGGTTCAAAAATTGCAGTAAATCAATCAGCGGAGCTGGCGCAAACTCGCCATTGCGTCTCTTAAGCTGCACAGACCACTTCGTCCACCGGTTTCCAAGACAGACTCGCCAAAGTACCCTGAATCGTCCCTCCCGATAAATCTTGACCCCTCGATGGCGGCTCTGCTACGATCAGCAAACGTAAACCGCGCCTGAGCAAAACCGTTTGTGTTCTGGGAAGAAGACTCATATCTCGCGGTTGCGTCGCGCGGTTTGTGCGTCAAAAATTAAACGCATGGCGCAACAGGAGACTCCAACGAGCGTGGATCCGCTGTGGTACAAAGACGCAATCATCTACGAGATGCACGTCAAAACGTTTTGCGACAGCGATGGGGACGGGATGGGTGACTTTCGCGGAGTGATCGAGAAACTGGATTACCTTCAGGAACTCGGCATCACCGCCATTTGGCTCCTGCCCTTTTATCCGTCGCCGCTGCGGGATGACGGATACGACATCGCCGATTACTTCGACGTGAATCCAAATTTCGGCACTCTCGACGATTTCCGCGCATTCCTTGACGCGGCCCATGCGCGAAATCTGCGGGTCATTACGGAGCTGGTCATCAATCACACTTCCGATCAAAATCCGTGGTTTCAAAAGTCGCGTCGTGCTGTAGCCGCCGCCGGCGCCGGCATTTCCAGCGACGATCTTGCCTACAAAGACTTCTATGTGTGGAGTGATACGCCCGAAAAATACAAGGATTCGCGGATCATTTTTAAAGACTTCGAAACGTCGAACTGGGCATGGGACCCTGTCGCGAAGGCCTATTATTGGCATCGCTTTTATTCGCATCAGCCAGACTTAAACTTTGATAATCCGGCAGTGCATGATGCCGTGGAGAAAGTCTGCGATTTCTGGCTGGAGCTGGGCGTAGACGGACTTCGCCTTGACGCTATCCCGTACCTTTACGAACGAGAAAACACCAGCTGCGAGAATCTGCCAGAGACACACCAATACCTGCGTAAGCTCCGTGCTCACATCGATGCAAAATTTCCAAATCGCATGCTGCTCTCGGAGGCGAACCAATGGCCGGAAGATGCGGCCGCGTACTTCGGCAACGGCGACGAATCGCACATGAATTTTCATTTTCCGCTCATGCCTCGCATGTTCATGGCGCTGCAGATGGAGGACCGCTTTCCAATCATCGATATCCTGGAACAGACTCCGTCGATTCCCGAGCAGTGTCAGTGGGCGATGTTTCTGCGCAACCATGACGAGCTAACCCTGGAAATGGTCACAGACGAGGAGCGAGATTACATGTATCGAGTTTACGCTACCGATCCGCACGCTCGCATTAATCTTGGAATTCGTCGGCGTCTCGCGCCATTGCTCGCAAACAGCCGCCGCAAAATCGAGCTGCTGAACACGCTGCTGTTCTCAATGCCTGGTACTCCGATCATTTATTACGGAGATGAGATCGGCATGGGCGACAATTTTTATCTCGGCGATCGCAACGGCTGCCGGACACCGATGCAGTGGAGCCCTGACCGCAACGCCGGATTTTCAAGAGCAAATCCACAGCAGCTTTACCTGCCGATCACGATCGACCCTGAATATCATTACGAAGCCGTCAACGTGGAGAACCACCAGAAAAATCTCTCCTCGTTGCTTTGGTGGACGCGGCGGGTCATCGCCATGCGGAAAAATTTCAAGGCATTTTCGCGCGGCTCGCTTGAATTTCTCTATCCGGACAACCCGAAGGTTCTCGCCTTTCTTCGCCGGTACGAGGACGAGATCATTCTGGTAGTAGTAAATCTCTCGCGCTTTGCGCAGTCGGCAGAATTAGATCTTTCGCGCTTTGCCGGTTACGTACCGATGGAGGTTTTTAGTCGCAACCTCTTTCGGCCGATCAGAAAATCCCGTTACGTCATCACGCTGGGTCCGCATGCGTACTACTGGTTCGCCCTGCACGCGCCGACCGATGGGCGCCGTATTCTACGAAAGAAAGCGGTGCCGATAATCGGCGCACCGATCGAGCTGGAAAAGCTCCTGGATAATGGTCAGCGCGCTGCAATTGAAGGCGAAATTTTACCCAGATACCTTCAGACATGCCGCTGGTTCGGTTCGAAGGCGCGGACCTTTCGCCATCTAAAGGTCGTTGAGCAGCCTGCAATCTCAGCGGACGGCGATAGCGCCCACCTTTGGTTCGTCGAGGTCAGTTATTTGGATGGACCAACGGAAACTTATGCGCTCCCGGTCAAGATCGCTTCTGGAGACGCCGCGCGCTCAATATCTCAAGCTGCACCGCATGCGATTATCGCGCGTTTTGAAGGCAGTGGAGAAAATATTCTGTTTGACGCCATCTGGGATCCGAAGTGTCGCTCACAATTCCTTACAGCGATCGTTCGTGGCGAGAAAATGAAAGCGCGAGCCGGCGAACTTGTCGGCACAGTTGCCAAAACGATCGAACCAGATCAGCCGGTCAGCTTCGAGAATTCAGAGGTTTTGGGTGCAGAGCAGAGCAACTCTTCGATGCTCTTTGATAAGAAGTTTTTCCTTAAGCTTTATCGCAAGCTCGAGAACGGCATTAATCCAGATGTGGAAATAACTCGATTTCTCACAGAGCACACCAAGTTCCCAAATGTGCCGGCGTTTGTCGGCGCGATCGAATACCGCCAGCCAAAAGCGGAACCGACTGTTGTTTGTCTGCTGCAGCGCGCCGTCTCCAGCGAAGCCGACGTCTGGACACTCGCCTTGGACGCAGTCGGCCGCTATTACGAGCGTGTGCTGGGCCGCAAAGCGGATCTTCAGAATGAAACCGCGCCACCCGGCGCGTTGCTCGATGAGCTGATCGGCGGCGTTCATCCTGAGAAAACAAATTTGCTGGGACAACGCACTGGTGAGTTACATCTCGCACTCGCCTCGAATTCCGATGATCCGGCGTTCCGACCGGAGCCATTCAGTGCGATGGCCCAACGCTCCGTTTACCAAAACATGCGGGCGTCGCTGCGACGCACGTTTACTCTTTTGGAAAAGAAAATATGCGACCTTCCGGCAGCTTTCCGCGACGAAGCCAAGGAGGTGCTCGCCGCCGAACAAGAGATACTGGCGCGCGAAAAACGGCTGCTCGATCGTCGCACCAATGCCGCCAAAATCCGGATTCATGGCGACTATCATCTTGGTCAGTTGCTTTACACCGGAAAAGACGTCGTCATTTTGGATTTCGAAGGCGAACCGGCGCGACCGCTGAGCGAACGAAAACTGAAACGCTCCGCACTCCGTGATGTCGCCGGCATGATGCGATCGTTCCAATACGCTGCCTACAGCGCCCTCTGGCAGCCGGCCATGCGCAAAGAAGATGTGCCATTCCTCGAGCGGTGGGCCGATCTCTGGTATCGTCACATGGCCAGCGTTTTTCTACAGAGCTATTTGAAGACAACAGGCAGCGCTGTCTTCATCCCACAACATAGCGAAGACCTGCAAATCATGCTCGAAGCCTATCTGCTCGACAAAGCCGTTTACGAGATTGGCTATGAGTTGAACAATCGTCCCAGTTGGGTCGTGATCCCCGTCCGCGGGATCAAGCACATTTTGAAATCGGCATGAAGAATGGCCAAAGTTGTGTCCGCATAGTCACCTTTAGCCTTCTAATTGCCCCCGTTATAGCTGCGCTCGGCAGCGATCTCACTTCCCACGCTGACGGTCGCACCCAGTGGGTGAAATCGAAGGACGGTACGCCTATAGCCTTCGAATGCGCAGGAACGGGCCCGAGCTTGGTGATTGTGCATGGCGGAATCGGCGACCACACTCGTTGGAAGCCTCTGTTTCCGTTCTTTGCGCCACATTTTAGGGTTTGTGCAATGGATCGGCGCAGCCATGGAATGAGCGGCGACTCACCGGATTATACTTTGCAGAGAGAGACCGAGGACGTTGCTGCCGTGGTCAATTCTCAACCAGGTCCCATATTTCTGTTGGGCCATTCCTATGGCGGCGTCTGCGCGCTGGAGGCTACATTCCTTACCGATAAGATTTCCAAGCTGGTGCTTTATGAGCCGCCGCTGCAAGAACGCAATCGCAGTATCTTTACTGCAAGGATGGAAGGCATGATCCAAAAGGGGCAGCGCGAGCAGGCGTTGCTAATGTTTTTGCAAGAGATCGTCATGATGTCGCCTAACGAGGTCGCTGCCATGAAATCTCGACCATCTTGGGCCGGGCTTGTCGGCAGTGTCGAATCGCAGATTCGTCAGATTCGAGCGCTGGATGAATATCACTTTGATGCGAGTCGAATGAACAAATTGAAAGTCCCGACGCTGGTCCTGACAGGCAGCAGAACGGAGTCGCCGGACTTGAAGCGCGCAATTAGCGTGTTGATGGGTTGCCTGCCGAATCCCACGTTAGTCGTACTTGAGGGTCAGGAGCACAATGCGATGGATACGGTTCCACAGCAGTTTGCCGAGACTGTTATTGGCTTCCTGCTCAATAATAAAACTTGAATGCGATTAACAGTTGCGAGGCGCGAATTCGCATTTATAACCATCTAAGATTGGGAAGGAAATCTATGAACCAATATCTCGACAAGATCGACAATGACGTTGCAAAGAAACATCTTTTGAAACATCCGTTTTATCTCGCGTGGACGCGCGGAGAATTGAGCAAGCAGGCGCTTACAGATTATGCGCGGCAGTATTATCATCATGTCGCGGCGTTTCCGACGTATCTATCCGCCGTGCACGCGCAGTGCGAAGATCAAGCAACCCGCAAACAACTGCTCATCAATTTGATCGATGAAGAAGCCGGATCACCAAATCATCCCGAGCTTTGGAAGCAGTTTGCGCAAGGGCTTGGTGTCAACGACATCGATCTTGCGCGGATCGAGAAACAACCGGAGACGAAAAATTTGATTGGAATATTCCGTTCAGCTTGTGGCCGGGGATCGACGGTTGAAGGTTTGGGCGCACTGTATGCGTACGAGAGTCAAATCCCGTCCATCTGTGAATCGAAGATTGACGGGCTTAAGAAACACTACGGATTCGCCAAGCCTGAGCACTACGAATATTTCACGGTTCACATCGAGGCGGATCGAGAGCATTCCGCCGCTGAGCGCGAAATACTGAGCCGTTACATCAACGAGCGCAATTTCGAATCAGTGAAAGCGTCAGTGAACCGCGTTCTCGACGCGCTCTGGGAAATGCTCTCGGGCGTTTGCCGGCGTCACGCGATCGCGTGCTGAGATCCGGTTTGTTCATGTAGTTGCGGCGACCGCGCTGTGTTGCCGTGCCATTAACGCCTCGACCCGCCTTCGCTCCGCTAACGGCGCGGCAGGCGCGGCGAGGCACCTACATCAGCTTACCGCGGCCGCAAGACGAGAAACGAACGCATCTTGTGGCGACAAACTGACAGCACTTGCGGCTGGCTGGGATCAAGCGCCGCAGTGATCTTGTTGTAATCCGCAAGGGACGTAACCGGTTGTTGATTGATTTGCTCAATCACATCGCCTTTTTGCAACTCGGCAACACCGCTGTCAGGATCAACTCCGGCGACCAATACGCCCTGCACATTGCCAGGCAGATCGAGCTGGCGTGCCATTTCCGGAGTCAGCTCGTCAACGTGAATTGACGCCAGAGGACCATTGGTCGTTTCTTGATCGTTCGACTGCCCCGGAGGCTGCGGCTGCGAAGGGCCCTGTTTCGGTGAAACGCGAGCCGATTGATAGTCGATCGGTTGCTCTTTAATCTGCGTCGTTACCTTGAGCGGTTTCCCATTACGCAAGATTTCCAATTCCACTTGTTTATTCAGCTGGGTTTGGGCCACGAGAGTCCGCAGCGCGGCGAAGTCCTTTACATCACGCCCGCCGAACTTGCGGATTACATCCCCCGGCTGAACGCCCGCCTCCGCGGCGGGCGATCCAGGCATCACGCCCGCAACCGGCACTCCGTCTGTCTCCGCACTTGTGTCATCGGATTGTAACGCCCGCGTTTGGATCCCGAGATAGCCACGAATGATTCGCCCCTGCTTCAACAGACTTTCCAGCGCTGTCCGGACCGTATTTGACGGGATAGCGAAACCCACTCCCTGCGAGCCGCCGGTGGTCGAGGCGATCGCCGTGTTGATCCCGATTACTTCACCGCGAAGATTAACCAATGGTCCTCCGCTGTTGCCGGGATTAATTGCCGCGTTTGTTTGCAACAGATCCCCGAAACCGTCGGTGCGGTTTGGTCGCATTTTCGAACTGATAATGCCGTCCGTCACCGTCTCCTCAAATCCAAATGGATTGCCAATGGCCAAAACAAAATCTCCTGGCTGAACCATGTCCGAGTCAGCCAGTTTGAGCGGCTTGACGCCCGGATCGTCAATCTTGAGCACGGCCAGATCAACACCGGAGTCCGCGCCGATTAACCGCGCTTTCTTCGTCTGCCCATCGCTCAACTGGACCTCGATTTGATCAACCTGATTGCCTTCTCTGTCGGTGACCACATGACTGTTTGTGATGATATGGCCTTCGTTTGTTACGATCACACCTGAGCCGAGCGAGTTTTGAACGAGGGTCTCGTCGCGCGGACTGCGGAATTGTCGCCGGTTGCGGAAGAAATACTCGAAGGGATCAAGCCCGTACTCCCGCCTAACATCGATCTTCTTCGATGTTTTTACAGCCACAACAGACGGGATCACGCTACTGACGAGTGCGCGCCGCTCCCGGTTCAACGCCTCCAGCGA
>DATIOX010000163.1:0-20469 GCA_035472675.1 Candidatus Dormiibacterota bacterium | reverse complement strand
TGGCTGGGGCCGGAATCGAACCGGCGACACGTGGATTTTCAGTCCACTGCTCTGCCAACTGAGCTACCCAGCCTTTGCAAACGCCCCTGGCCTGCCGCGTCGATGAGCGGGCTGCTTATTAAAGCAGAAAACCCGCCTTCGTCTACCTAGGGCGCGGCAGGGCTCCAACGCTCAACGTCCAATCCTCAGCTCCGAATGCTTTCGCGAGCAAGCGTTGAATCAAAACTTGCGCGGCAATTCCACTGCTCTACGCAGGAGGCGCAGGTAGTGTTCCCGCGAAATTTCGATACCGCCAAATTGTTGCAGGTGCGGGGTGAGCCATTGGGTGTCAAGCAACGCGAACTTTCGAGCGCGCAAATGCTCTACCAGCGCTACCAACGCGATTTTCGACGCATCCGTTACACGGTGGAACATTGATTCGCCAAAAAAAGCGCCGCCGACCGAAACACCATAAAGTCCACCGGCGAGCGTGCCTTCCTTCCAGGCTTCGACGGAATGCGCGCAGCCGAGGTCATGCAATCGCATGTAGCTTTCAATAATTTCGAGATTGATCCACGTATCTTCGCGTTTCGCGCACGCTTCGATGACTTTCGAAAACGCGCTATCTATCGTCGTTCCAAAAACTTTTTTACGTACGAGACGCCGCAGCGCGTGTGGCACATGAAAATCTTCCAATGGCAAAATTGCGCGCGGATCGGGCGAAAACCATTGGATTGAGTCGTCCTCCATCGCCATGGGAAAAACGCCGAGCCGATAACCCTGCAGCAAGAGTTCGGGATCGATCATGGCGAACGAAGTGAAAAAGTTAAAACGATACAACGCAAGGGCATGACCGTTTCAACTATTTAACCTTTCAACCAATCACTTGGTGTTATTCCGCAATCGGCAATTGCAATGCCCCGCGGCCTTCATAAAATACGTAAATGAAACGCATGTCGATCCTGATCGCGATCGCATGCCTGGCTGTGGCTGGCTGCGCCGACCCGCTCGAACAACGCTCCACGCAAGAAGTTCAGGGACAATTTGAACGAGGAGTCACCGGCCAGGGAACAGTCGGTCCGTTGGAGCGATCTCCGGGCGACCCAGCCGCAGAGCATGGCGTCCCACAGACTCATCCGTAGCGTGCGCTGAAGATGTCCGACAAATCCACGCACTCAAAAATTCTCATCCTCGATTTCGGCTCGCAGTACACGCAAGTCATAGCGCGGCGAATCCGTGAGTGCCAGGTGTATTCGGAGATTATTCGTTTCGACACACCCGCCGCTGAAGTCGCCGCGTCGAAACCGAAGGGGCTGATTCTTTCCGGCGGGCCCGCCAGTGTTTACGACAAGGGAGCACCGCAAATCGACCCAAAGATTTTTTCGCTCGGCGTTCCCGTGCTCGGAATTTGTTACGGGCTGATGTTAATGGCGAATCATCTTGGCGGCCGCGTCGTATTCTCCGGACGACGCGAGTATGGCGCGGGTGTCCTGCACATCAAGAACGGTTCAGAACTTTTAGGCGGTTTAGGCGAGCAGCTTGACGTCTGGAACAGCCACGGCGACGAGGTGACGGCGTTACCGAAAGGCTTTCGCGTCGCAGGGACCACCGAAGCCTGCGATTTCGCCGCGGTGGAAGATCCACAGCGGAAGCTGTACGGATTGCAATTTCATCCCGAAGTCGCACACACGCCGCGTGGCCGGGAGATTCTTCAGAATTTTCTGTTTCACATCTGCCATTGCGCGATGGACTGGACAATGGGCTCCTTCATTGAAGAAGCTTGTGATCGCGTCAGGAAACAAGTCGGCGATCAAAAGGTCGTGCTCGGTTTGAGCGGCGGTGTCGATTCTTCAGTGACCGCTGCGCTTCTGCACAAGGCAATCGGCAACCAGCTCACCTGCATTTTTGTCAACAACGGACTGCTCCGCGCGCGAGAGGAAGAAGTTGTGCAGCGCGTTTTCGGCGAGAATTTTCACATGCGTCTAAAGTATGTGGACGCCAGCAATCGCTTTCTCTCGCGGCTCAAAGGAGTGACCGATCCCGAAACGAAGCGCAAGCTGATCGGCAATGAATTCATCAAAGTATTTCAACACGCCACCGAGGAACTGCTCGAGGAAGATCAGAAAAATGGCGAGCGCAAACTCACCGCGGCGAATCCGTCCGGTGGCGGACACAGCGGCTACAAATTCCTGGCGCAAGGAACTCTTTATCCTGATGTGATTGAAAGCATATCGATCCAGGGCAATCCCGCGCAAGTGATCAAAAGTCATCATAACGTTGGCGGATTGCCTGAGAAAATGCATTTCGAGCTCGTCGAGCCGGTGCGCCAATTGTTCAAAGACGAAGTGCGTCAGGCAGGATTGCAGCTCGGTTTGCCGAAAGAAATCGTATATCGTCAGCCTTTCCCGGGTCCTGGTCTCGCCGTTCGCATTCTCGGAGAGGTTACGCCCGAACGTTTATCAATTCTGCGCGAGGCGGACATGATCGTGCAGAGTGAAATGGAAGCGGCCGATTGGTATTACAAAGTCTGGCAGTCATTTGCCGTTTTGCTTCCGGTGCAATCGGTTGGGGTAATGGGCGACCAGCGGACCTACGAAAACACGGTTGTCCTTCGCATCGTCGAAAGCCAGGACGGCATGACTGCCGACTGGGTACGGCTTCCCTACGAATTGCTGGCGCGAATTTCGAATCGAATTAGCAACGAAGTCAAAGGCGTCAACAGGGTTTGTTACGACATCTCCAGTAAACCACCGAGCACGATCGAGTGGGAGTGAGCCGATTTACGAGTCGTTTTTAGGCTGTAGTACGAAATCCTATGCGGCGAACGAAAAATCTGAAAAACTAGTTGACATAGTTGCTGAGCGGCTTGAATCCTCGATCAAACTCAACCGGAGGACTCAAAAAATGAAAACCCCTGCACTCATTGTACCGTTGTTGTTGGTGGCATTTGCTATCACTTCTGAGAACCTTAACGCTCAACAATCAAATGGCTATTCTGCCAAGCTTATTTCACCGAGGCTTGGACAGGTCCTGCACCCTGGAGAGCAATTCAGGATCGAGTGGACAGCGTCTCTTCCCAAGACGAACGCACACGGGTGCGAGATGGAGCTTCGGCTGTCGTTGGATGGCGGCAGGACGTTCTCGACGTGGATTACGACGGAGATCCCTCCGAACACTAGATATTTTGATTGGACCGTTCCGAACACGCCTACTAATGCGGCGGTCCTGGACATTAACTTCGGGTGTGAGTTCTACTACCCTGAAACTTTCAGTCCCCAACCTGCATCGACTTTTGTCATTGCGCAGAGCGCGCCGCCAGTGCACTGAGTCTTACAGATTAAATCAACGCCTTCGCGGCAACCCCGCCCATTTCCTTTCGGGCGGTTGCGGGGTTGAAGATCTTGGTACTGTCGCAAGCTTGCGCGCGATCTAATTAATCTGCAGGACAGTGCTCAGGAACTCGGAGAAATCTTTGCCGTTCTGGGCGGCATGATTGAGCGCATCCAGGCGCGCATTCGTTGCCGCTTCCGGCAACGCAACGCGGAACGAATGCGCCTGGTTTGTGAAAACGATTTCGTCCCACTGAATGGAAGAGATCTCGTCGTTGAAGCGTGCTACGGCGCGACCGCGAAAAAACGCTCGCGTTGTTTCCGGAGGATTGAAGATGGATGCCTTGATTTCCTCCTCGTTTGTAACGCGGCGCATCAGGCCTTTGCGCAGTAGCTCATAGTATAATCCCTGATCGAGATCGAGATCGTGATATTCAAGGTCGATGGATTGCAGCCACGGGTCGCTCCACGAAAGTTTTTCCTCCTCCTGTAACGCATCCAGTAAGAATTTCTTTGCCGTCCAGTCGATCCGATCTCTCGTCGACATAACGTCGCGCTCGAGATCGTTGAGCACATTTTCCCACTCGCGTAATATCCATTGTCGATCTTCGCTCGAGTCGTTGTTGAGTTTGCTAGCAGCGCGTAAGTAAATCCGTTGCACATCGATCGCAGAGATCTTGCGCCCATCTTTGAGTTCGATGATCCAATTATAAGTCTGATCGCGGCTGATCGATTTGTTTGCATCAACGGGTTGTGCGATCTCGAGCTGCGGCGCTTCCCCGTGCTCAATCAAGTCCAGGATTAGCGACGTGGTCCCAACCTTCATGGCGGTGGCCCATTCGCTCATATTTGAGTCGCCAAGAATAACGTGGAACCGGCGATAACGGCTCGCGTCCACATGCGGCTCGTCACGCGTGTTGATCAGAGGGCGCCGATTCATCGTATCGATGCTCACAACTACGCTGAAGAAATCGGCGCGCTGCGAAATCTGATAGACGCCGGGCTCGCCTTGAGCGCTCTCGGCTTCGATGCCCATCTTGCCCGCGCCCGCGAAAATCTGGCGAGTTATGAGAAACGGCAGCATTCCCGCGACAATTCGGTCCCACGCGATATCGCGTCTCATCAGGTAATTGTCGTGGCAACCGTAACTGTGCCCGGCAAAGTCGGTATTGTTTTTGTAAAGACGAACTTCAAATCCGGAGGGCAACTTCTGATTTCGACGTCGCGCGCACTCTGCCAGAATGCGTTCCCCTGCCTTGTCCTGTGCAACGATTTGCCGAAGGGTTGTGCACTCCGGCGTAGAATATTCCGGGTGTGCGTGATCGTTGTAAAAGCGCGCGCCATTTGAAAGCACAAGATCGCTTTTTATTTCCTCAAAGCTGAGGGGGCGGCGTTTATCGATCTCGTAATAGGCCGACTCGTCGGTGTCCTGAAGCAATTCTCGCGCGCGAAACCCTCGTGCGTCGAGATGTGGGTCTTCGAGTTCGTAATCCCATTTCATCAACGCGCCGTTGTCGGTATAACGCCGAACCAGTTCGATCGACTCGGCCACGACATCGACACTCTCGGCACCGCTGAGCGTAATGCCGTATTCCGTCTCCAGCCCAAAGACGCGTT
This sequence comes from Candidatus Dormiibacterota bacterium, assembly GCA_035472675.1. Classification (GTDB taxonomy): domain Bacteria; phylum Verrucomicrobiota; class Verrucomicrobiia; order Chthoniobacterales; family UBA10450; genus Udaeobacter. The sequence goes on along the minus strand of DATIOX010000163.1, from coordinate 15,544 downwards.
TCATTGGGTCCTGTTCTTTTCCGATGTCACCCGGCCAGGGCACAGATTGAAATCCAGCTAATGCGGCGCGACGCAGTGGTCATTTTCTCTCCGCAGCTCAGATCACGCTAACGGTTGCACGCGCTCGCGCCTCGGAAACCGGTCTAACAGGCGAAATTTTGACAACGTTCTCCGGATCGTAATCAATCAACTTGAGCCAATCTTCGGTGATGTCGGTGGTCGGAAAAATATCGTTCTCGATGTACTCGGCGTTAAAGGCGAGCTGCAAATCCGTTTCGCGAATTCCTTGCTCCTGTTGGGTGGCAATGGCCCGCTTAATCGCCATCGCTTTTGCCCGCTCCACAATCGAGGCGATGATCGCGCCACTGATAAGATCGCTGCGGTAAAGCGTCTCCTTGCGTCCACTGCGCAGGGTTACTTCCAGGAATTTGTTCTCGTCGCGGCGCGTAAACTGCCAGTCTACGAACCGTTCAATCAGACGCTCAATCGACGCGCCCAGGCCATCGGCTTCCTTGGCAAGCACACCGTCGTAAGGAAGATCGTCTGTGAGATAGATGCGGTAAATTTCTCGCGCACCATCTTTATCTGGCCGGTTAACTTTTATCTTTCGATCGATTCGGCCCGGGCGCAAAATTGCCGGATCGATCAGATCGGCGCGATTGGAGGCAAGGATAATGACCACGTCGTTGAGTGAATCGATCCCGTCCATCTCCGCGCAAAACATCGGGACCAGCGTGGAAAGAATGTTCGAATGACGCGAGGCGCGGCGCGTGCCCAGAATCGATTCGGCTTCATCGATAAATAGAAACGGCATAAAACCCTCGCTGCGTTTCTCGCGAGCAGTGGCAAAAATCTCGCGCACCATTCGCTCTGATTCGCCGACCCACATGTTCAGAATCTCGGGGCCCTTGACGTGCATGAAATATTCCTGCATCTCAGCGCCCGTTTTTTCGCGAAGTTGTTTAGTCAAATTATAAGCAGTCGCCTTTCCAATCAGCGTCTTCCCGCATCCCGGTGGACCGTAAAGCAGAAAACCTTTCGGGGTGGCGTGCTGAAATTTCTGAAAAAGATCAGCGTGTAAAAGCGGGAGCTCGATAGCGTCCTTGATCGCCTGCAGCGCGGTCTCCTGGCCGCCGACCTTTTCCCACGGCAACTCGGGCACACTGTCGAGATAATGTTCGTGAGATTTGGGACTCGAGAGCATTTCCAACGCCATCCGGTAGTTTGAATCAACGCGGACGTCGTCGCCGGATTTCAAAGTGGAGCCGGCAAGATCGGCGGAACGCTGCAACACCATCGATTGCAACCCGTGCTCCGAACCGACCCGCAACCTGTCTTTGCCGAGGACTTCGGTGATTTTTGTGACCGGGCCCGCCGTTTCAAAGCCAAGATCGCCAACGATGACGAACGCTTCGTTCACCAGGACACGCGTTCCCTTTTTCAGTTTCGCAATGGGAATGCGCGGGTCGACGTTACAGTAATAATCGGCGCCGCCCACCACAATATGCGCGGTATCCTTTGAAGTGGCTCCGAGAAATGTGCCGATCCGATTCGCAGGCGAAGTCACTTTTTTGACGACTTCTTCCAGCTTCTCGATCATTCGGCCCGCTTCGACCATCGTCTCCTGTTGGTCGAAAATCTGCGGCCGCAGTTCTAATAGATCGCGTCGCACCGGATCGCCCGGAGGCAAAGACGCGATCACTTGATCAAATGAATCGAGAAGATTGTCCGGACCCGAGTTCCCAACTCCGCCCTGAAGTCCCTCGCTGCGCTCGTCACTCATTTATGGTTTGGGTCAATCCGCCGAACCGTATCTCATTATAGCGTTATCAGGCGCATCCGCAATGTTCACTCGCGAAATCTTTCCGGGTTCGACGCTGCAATATACAAAATGTTCAACCATGAGGTCGATTTAGTGTTGCGCAAAAGTCTCTTCTCCGTCAGTTGCGACTGACGACAGCCGCCTTTAGAATTTGTCCTTCTCGAGGAGCCTTAGCTCAATTGGTTAGAGCGCCGCCCTGTCACGGCGGAGGTTGCGGGTTCGAGCCCCGTAGGCTCCGGATTCAGTGGAGTCATCGACGCATAATATGAATCGCGAGAATCCGGCTTTGGTGCCGCGCCAGCAGGTAATCGATGAAATCGCCGATGATCGAATTGGGTTTATTGCCGAGCTTTGTCACAACCCGGCAGATGAGCGTGCTGCTGCGCGCGTGCCACTCCAGATTAATCGCGCCATGAAGATCTCGAGCGCTGTGTATTTTCGCCCAGCCATGCGGGCGGCTCGGTTGTTTGTGCCAGACTTTGATGAAACCGAATTTTTTCTCCAGGTGCGGATCACTCATAATTTTGTTCCGTAACGATCCGCGACCGGTCGCGATGACCTGTATTACCGTTTGCATTTAACTCGAATCAATTAGCCAATTCGGCCTAACGAACGCAAAACGCAAACCAAAAACGAAATCCATTCTTCTTTCGCAGCTATCGATGTTCCGGCTGCAGAAGCGAGCGAAACATAACGTACACATCGACATATCCTTTTTCGGGATGATGAAATGCTCCCGGCAAAGTACCAACGATTTCGAAACCGAGTTTTTGCCAAAGACGGACCGCCGCTTCGTTTGTTGACACAACGAAATTGAACTGCATTGCGCGAAAACCTAGCCGGCGCGCTTCGCTCACACAGTGCTCGCCCATCGCCCGACCAATTCCTTGACCGCGCGCATCCGGGGCGACCATGAACGCCGCGTTCGCAACGTGCGAGCCACCGCCAGACTGGTTAGGCCGCAAAATGTAAGTGCCCACGATGCGTCCGTCGCTTTCTGTAACATAGGTCCGCGTATTCGCCTCGAACCAATATCCCAGCGCATCCTGGCGAGATATTCCCACATCAAACGCGTAAGTGTCGCCCGCCGCGATCACGTCATGAAAAATTTGCCAGATCGCATCGCGATCCGCTTCGGTGGCCGTGCGTATTTTCATCGTCTGGTTTCTTGCTCCCAACGGGAGGCTTGTGGCAAAGCGCGAGCCACGCACCGACAGCGGCGAGTTTCTGCTCCGCGCGCCACGGACCGTCGGTAAATCGGCGAAAATTTTGGATCGTCTGGCGCACATCGGCGCTCGATTTTTTAAGCTGCTTTGTCGCTTTGTTATAAGCATCGCGCTCCAGGAGGATAAGGGTGCGAATGCCGCGCGCGTTCAAAGCCTGCTCGAGTGCTGAACGAAATAATCGGCCTTCGAGCGCGTGCGCGCGAATGTGCGGATTCGCAATTGTTGCAGGATCGAGCTTGCTTCCAACCACCAGGGAGGCGCGCGTGATCGCGTAACCTTTCCCCCGATGATCTGCGAGAAGTTTTGTGACCGAACGTTTTGTTACGCACCGCACGATATCCGTGCGCCGGTTTGTTTCCGTCGTGTCCATTTCAAGTTGCCCCATGGCGGCGTGATACGGCTGGCGGGTCTCGGGAAATTGTGAATCAGACAAGTCGATCACTCGGTTGTCGCGCAGCGCAGGCGAACCGATCGGCCCCGTAAGCAACACAACAGCTGCCCAGCCCGATTTTACGCGAAAGCCGAGGGCTGCGGTTTCCGCGTTCACCTGCTTTGAAAAGTAACAGGCACTGTCGCTACCCAGTCCTGGCCGGGGGCGGATCTCCACTGCCGAAGCGTGCTGAGTGCAGATTGATCGATGACGTTATTTCCAGTCGATTGGATAACCTGGACGTTGGTCACGTTTCCCCTGGCGTTGAAATTTAACCGGAAGCGCCCCGACCACGTTGCGCCCGGACGAGACCGTACCTCGGAAGGAAACGCCGGAGCGGGCGCGTAAACTAATCGCGGTTTCGCCGTCGGACGCGGCGACGGTGTAGGTGTAACAACGGCTTGCGCCATTTCCGGCCATCGAGGTTTGGCGTCCGATGCAATTCGATCCAGCAATGCGCCCAGAGTCTTCGAAGGTCGAGCGGTCGCCTTGTCACCACCCGATACCACGATGCCAGCAACTTCGCCGTTCGCGTCTACAACTGGCGACCCGATCGAATCGGGCGATAAGGTTGCTACAATTTCCACATCGTCGGGTTGCTGCGTTGAGATAGTGGTTTCGCGAGCGGCTTCGGCGGTGCCAGCCAGTGCGCTTCCCACGACTCCGACATGCGTGCCAGGTTCGACCTTCGCAGTTTTGTTTAACCTCAAAAATGGCACCCGTTTCACATCGGCTTGAAGAATAGCAAGATCGAGCGTTGCCGAAGAGGCGAGGATGCCATCTACATTATGAATTTCCCCAGAAGCCATTTTCGCCACAGCATTGACCCCATCGTCAATCGCATGCGCGGTCGTAATGAATCTGCCGTCTCCCGAAATAAAAAAAGCGGTCTGAGTCCGCAGCAATTTGCCCGATGAATCAAACACTGTGATCCAAAAGACTGCGGGGCGAACGCTGTTCTCCAGCCGCGACAAATCGAGCGTTGGTCGCTGCTTAGTCTGTGACTGCGGCGGCGGACTTGGCGACGCGGATGAACCTGGAGATAGGATCGGAGTGGAAACTCCCGGCGGTGAAGGCGACTGGGCCGCGGGCGATTCACCTACAACTTGACTGCCCGATTTTCGCCCGCACCCTGCCGTCGCAAAGACAACCAGACAAAGCGAGCATTTAAGGGTAAGCCGGAATAGTCTCATCGGGCGCTATGCCAATAGTGTGGAACACAGAGCGTCGTCCAAATCAAGCCGACAAAATCGATCGCGGTGAAAACAGCGCGACCATCTTTGTGCCGTAGCAAGCTCGAGAACCGTGCGAAACTAATGCCGCTTAAAATACTGAACCGCGCGCTCGTGTTTTTGGGCCGCCCCCTTTGTCTTGAAGGTTCCCAAATTCCGGCGTTTTCCTGTCTTCTGATCTTTCTTCCGCGAATACAGCCGATATTTACCGGACCTTGAGCTTCCTGATCATGCTGTCTTGATATCAAACTTCATCACATGGGCGTTGGTGAGGCATTTGCACGCGCTCGGGCTACGCTGAAGTAGCAAAGGGCAGCCAAAGCGGTGAGGATCCCCAAATCCAGCGCGAGGTGCGCTGGGAAACTCCAGTTCTGGCTCACGTGCCCGAAACAGCCGCAAGTGATGTCGAGACCGCGAACCTTTGCAGCGATCGTGGCGACGAGGAAGACTACAACGAGCGCAGTCAAAATCGATAATGCGCCGCGATAGAAAAGGCGAAAAATCAGGGCGAGCCCGCAAAAAATTTCCAACCACGGCAGATAAAACGCGAGCCCCACTCCGATGGTCCACGGTAGAATTTTGTAATGATCGATATCGTGGGCGAACTGAACCGGATCGAGTACTTTAAGCACGCCGGCGTAAATGAAAACGGCGGCAATGAGCAGATCGACAATCCGCCACACGAACGATTTAACCATTTAACGATTCTTTTTCACCCAGGCTTCCCAGCCGCCCTCGAGCACGAACACGTCAGGGAGCTGCGCTTCCTTCCGCAGCCGTTCGGCTACTTCGCGGGCCAGATCGCAGCTTTCCGCACTGCAATAAACAACCACTTTTTTTCCAGGCGACCACACAGCCAAAAACTGTGGTAACAATTCGTTCCAGCGATCTTCGTTCAACGAAATCGCTCCAGGCACGTGATCACGAGCAAACTCGTCATCCGGGCGAGCATCGATCCAGATGGTGCTGTCACCCCAGGCGCGCGCCTGATCGACGCTCACCATTTCCGAAGGCGGAATTGGTGATCGCCACGAGATCTTGTCGCGAAAATAAACCGCTTGCCCTATACCGGGAAGAAGCGAGAACGCTGCAAGAATGAGCGCCTGGCGTGCCAGTGAAAATTTCAACGTGTTTGACCAGTCGGCACACTCGGACGAGCCGCGGGGGTCGGAGCAACCGGAGCTTTCTGACCAGCTGGAGCAACAGGCGCAGTCGGAGCAGTCGTGATGCGGGCGGTGGCGTAAAATGTCTTTGGTGAGTTCTCGGATTGGATCGTCAAGGTCGAAGCAATAAGACGGCCGGTTTCCTTGGGTTGGACGTCAACTTTGAACTGTCCTTCGCCGGCTTCCTCGACTTTGGTCTGAAAATCCGGACTCGATGAGGTAACCTTGATATGTTTCACGCTAAAATCCTTCCCAGCGTGGACCGTGATCGTCTTCGGATCCGGCTTTTCGCCTTGTTTCCAAAACACAAAAGTCGGACTGATCTCTAATTCCTGCGGGATAATAGCCTTGAGCGTCAGGACCGTTTTCTGATTCGCGGCCTCGTCAGTTTCTACTGTCACGGTTTTGACCTGAGTGCCTGTCCGATCGCCAATGTTAAACGTGGCCGTGATCTCGCCGTTTTCCCCGGGCCCAACCTGATCCTTTTGCGATTGCGCAGCCGTGCAGCCGCATGAGGCGTGGACCGACTTAAAATGAACGGGAGTCTTGCCAACGTTCTGATATTTGAAATGACCGATTGCCTGTTTGTCACCACGCGCCGGGTGCAGCTCAACGGCAGTTTGCTCCCATTTCAATTCGGCGCGCGCCGCCAGGCAAAAAACGAACGACAATGTAAGAGTGAGAATCTGGGTTTTCATTTTTTAGAATAGAAACGCGTAATATAATCAGAGACGGCTTCGCGCCAAGTGCGAGGTGATATCCCCGTCAACTTCGTGTATTTCGCGGTGGAAAGCACAGAACAAACAGGGCGCCGGGCAATCCAGTTGGCCATGTCTTGTAACTTCCGCACGCCAATCGTCTTTACTCTGAGAGGCAAGCCGGCCTCAAGGCAGCAATCCACTGCCCATTGCGCGTATTCCCGCCAACTGCATTGGCCGGCGTTAGCGAAATGCAAGATCCCTCCCGAAACATTTCCGTCAAAAACCCGGGGGAGCATCGCGGCAATATCCAGCGTATATGTAGGCGTTGAAAATTTGTCTACCACGGCATCGACTTCATCATTTTCCTGCGCCTGTTGGACCATTGCGTCGATAAAGCTCGGACGATCCGGTCCAAAGACCCAGGAGACGCGCACAACAAGATTCTGACTCTTCGCGGCCAGGACATTATTCTCTCCGGCCAGCTTTGACTCACCGTAAACGCTGATCGGACTAGCTTGATCTTCTTCGGTGTACGGTTCGCATTTGGCGCCATCGAACACATAATCGGTGCTGAAGTGAATCAGTCTGGCGTTCTTCTCGTCGCAAATCTCTGCAACAACACGCGGCGCCTCCGCGTTGATGAGAAAGGCACGGTCCGGTTGCGTTTCGCAAAGATCTACCTTTGTGAAACCCGCTGCGTTGATCAGAATGTCAAAACTGGTGTTCCGCAGTTTCTCGCGTACGGCACCTAAATCCGAAAGATTGAGTTGCGTGTGATTAAAGCCAACGACGTCGAATTTGTCGCGATATTCGCGCAGGAGCGCCGCGCCAAGTCGTCCGCCCGCGCCAAGAATTACAATTTTCATGCTTGCCTATGTAAAAACAGCCACGCGCCGGTGCCTCCGGCAGCGAGTAGTTGAGAGCGATCAGTATCTTCCAGCGCGCTCAAGCAAAGGTTGCCACCACGACGGGTTCTCGATGTACCACTGGATCGTTTCATCGAGGCCTTCCTTGAAATTGTGGCGCGGTTTCCAGTTCAGCTCGCGCTGCGCAAACGATGAGTCAATCGCGTACCGGCGGTCATGACCGAGTCTGTCGGTCACAAATGAAATCAGGCTGTGTGGCTTGGCCAGCTTATCAAGAATCATTTTTACAAGATCGATGTTCACCATCTCCCCGTCACCGCCGAAATTATAGATCTGGCCCGGTTTTCCCTCGAAAAGCGCGGCCACAATGGCGGCGCAATGATCTGTGACATGGATCCAATCGCGCACATTCAGGCCGTCGCCATAAACGGGCAATGGTTCGTCACGCAGCGCCTTGATGATCATGAGGGGAATCAGTTTTTCGGGAAACTGATACGGTCCGTAGTTGTTCGAACAACGTGTCACCAGCACTTCCTGGCCGTAGGTCTTGAAACAGGCAAGCGCGAGCTGATCGGCGCCGGCTTTGCTGGCCGAATAGGGCGAACTTGGATCGAGCGGCGATTGTTCGGTGAATTTGCCGGCAGGGCCAAGCGAGCCATAAACTTCATCAGTCGAGACTTGGATGAAGCGCTGGACACCGTGCCGGCGTGCGTATTCGAGCAGCACGCTCGTGCCGATGACATTTGTGTGAATGAAATTGAGCGGATCGTTGATGCTGCGGTCCACGTGCGATTCAGCTGCGAAATTGATGACCGCGTAGAATTGATGCTCGGTCATAAGCGCGTCCATTTGATCGGCGTTCGCGATATCGGCTTTGAAAAACTCGTAGCGTTCGCCATGTTCTTCGACCACGCCATCCAGATTGGCGAGGTTGCCCGCGTAAGTGAGGACGTCGACGTTGGTCACGTATGCAGGCTTGTAATGTTGTAAAATATACCGAATAAAATTGCTCCCGATGAATCCACAGCCACCGGTTACAAGGATACGCATGGCAGCGCGTACTAGCAGCGCCGAAGGCGGCGCGCCAGCAGAATATTCTCCCGCGGCCGCGGGTTTGCGCGATCACCTGGAAGCATGGAAAGCCCGCCTGGCAGAGACTGGCTGGACTCCCTGGTTAATCCTGGGGCTGGCAGCGTTCCTGCGTCTTTTTTTGCTGGGTATCAAGCCGCCGCATTTCGATGAAGGCATCAACGGCTGGTTTGTGGATCAGGTGATGCATAATGGGTTTTACAGATACGATCCGACGAATTACCACGGGCCGCTGCACTTCTACGTCCTGCTGCTGTCAGAAAGTTTGCTTGGCCGGAACCTCTGGGCACTGCGGCTGCCTGTTGTGCTGGTGAGCATTGGTTGCGTTTGGCTGACTTTAAAGTTCGAGCCATTAGTCGGACGAAACGTAAGTCGAATAGCAGCGTTGGCCGTGGCGGTTTCCCCAGGATTTGTTTTCTACGGGCGATACGCGATCCACGAAGTGTGGCTGCAATTCTTCTCGATGATGTTCATCCTCGGACTGCTCGGTCTTTGGAAATCCGGGAGGGTGAATTACCTATGGTATGCAGGGATGGGAACAGCCGGGATGATTCTGACCAAGGAAACCTACGCGATTCATCTCGCCTGCGCTTTAATTGCCATTCCAGTTCTGATGGTTTCCTGCGCGCTAAGCCGCGTTCCCGACGCCAAGCCAGCGAAACAAACGTGGAGCTACATCGATCTTGCGATGGTCCTCGGTGTTGGCGCAGCCGCGATCGTCGTTTTCTATTCGGGAACCTTTCTCAATTGGAATGGCGTTAAAGGTCTGTATCAAGCATTCAAGGCGTGGACCGAGACTGGTGCCGCCGGTCACGGCCATGAAAAACCATGGGATTATTGGTTGAAATTGATGGGGCCATCGTGGGAACGCGGTCGCGCTGATTTTCTCGGCTACGAACTGCCAATGCTGGCCGGATTAATTCTTTGCGTGTTTTGTCAAAAGTTTAAGAATCACAGTCTGCGTTATCTGGCGATCTACGGGGTGGGAACTTTGTTTGCCTATAGTTATGTCAAATACAAAACGCCCTGGTGCATTATCAGTTTTGGGTGGCCATTCCTTTTTATCTTTGGCGCGGCGGTTCTGCTGGTTCGTCCAAAACAGCCAAAGCGCAAGTCTCTCTTGCTAAGGCTACTTACCCCAACCGTTCGCAAGGTGTATGTCGCGACAGCCGTGCTGTTGTGCATTTCACTCGGCTCATCCATTTGGCTAAACTACTTCCGCTGCAGCTCGCCCGACGAGCCTTACGCGTACGTCCAGACGTACAACGACATTTTTAAACTAACCAAACCGCTTCTTGCATTGGCAAAACGGAATCCGGCCTACTATCACCTGACTGGCCACCTCATTCGCTCCAGCACTTATCCGCTTCCGTGGATGCTCGGAGATTTCGATCGAGTCGGCTACTACGAAGGAGGAAACATGCCAGCGAATCTCGATGGTGATTTTCTTCTCGTGCAGCAAGACAAAATTAAGCAGGTCGAATCAAAGTTGAAAGGCAGATATTACACAGACACGGTTACCATTCGTAACTATCAGGATCCGTCGAAGCTTTACTTCAAGGCCGACATCTTTAAAGAATTTTTTTCGGGCAAAGCGCCGGACTTCGTCGGCAAAGGACCAGGCTAGACAACGCTCATTTCGATGAAGTGGCTTTCGGCAGGTCTAACCTTTGTCAATTTGTCAGTGATTTGCGGCCTCCTTCTGGGAATGGTCGGCCACGGCCTGAATGCATTCAGCGCGGCTCTCGCCCTGGTATGCGGTGTTGCCCTTGCCGTGGCTGCCTGGCTGGGAATTTCTGACCCTGATAAACCAGGCAGGTCCGGGGCAGGGTTTTCCAAGCCTGCCTGGCGCTACGGAAGAATCTGGTTCTGGTTGGTGGCCGCATTTTTCGCTTTGTTTGCCGTGCGATCGTTTTGCTGGCTTCTCTACATCGACGGCGGCGACTTGAAAATTCAATCCCCAAACAACCTGGGTGACCTCTCGCTCCACATCACCTTGATCAGGAATTTCGCGAATGGCGTCCACCTTTGGCCGGACAGTCCGATCTACGCATTGAGCAAACTAAGGTATCCGGCTGGGATCGATTTGTTCAACGCTTTGCTTTGCCTTGTTCACGTCGATCTAATGCGCGGACTGGTTTGGACGGGATTGCTTGGTTCGCTCGCGACATTTTATGCGTTTTTCCGATGGGGCGGCACCTTCGGTGTAGCCGGTTTTTTGTTCAACGGCGGAATTGCCGGCTTCCAATTCGTAAAGACGCTGAAATTTTTGGATTACCAGGGCGGAAACAAAATCGCCTGGAAGAGCATTCCGCTTTCCATGTTTGTAACTCAGCGCGGATGGCTTTACGCAATTCCAGCGGGGCTGGTCCTGCTATGGCACTGGCGGGAGAAATATTTTCGTGAGACTCCCATAGTCCCGACTCGTCGGGACTGGTCCGCATCAGACGCCTCTTCGGCTGAAGCAGCTGCGAAGGCTGCGGCGGAAGGGGATGACGCCGAAGCACAGCCTCCGGTTGCGGGCGACGATGTCGGTCAAGCCACCGCGGTCAACGCCAACAGCAACAGCAAGGGCCCTCTTCCCTTCTGGGTGGAACTCTCCCTCTACGCATCGATGCCCCTTTTTCACGTGCATACCTTTATTGCTCTGACGATCGTGCTCGTTATCGCGCTGTTCTTCGAGCGGCTGACGTGGCCCAAAATTTTCAGTGAGGCGCCGCTACTTAGACATGCTGCTACCCTGCTCGGTGCTGCTTTGATTCCCGCAACGTTTTTCGCCTGGCTGGTTACCGACCAATTCCATGCGAAATCAATGGTGAAATGGCACCCGGGCTGGGTGCAAGATTCGGCAGACTTCGGCGCTCCCTTCTTTCGGATGGGTGGCGCTGCGAATTTTGGCTCTGCCACGGGGTTCGGCTCACTGTTGCAAAAGACGTGGAACGGCGTAGTCGCACCGTTCTTTCAGTTCTGGCTAACGAACTTTGGCTTATGGGTCCCGCTGGCGCTGGCATTGGTAGCGCTATGTGGCTGGCATGCTTGGAAAGCCGGCTGGCGCTGGGGTAAGAAACCGCCTGCGGACGTCGCGTTCGTGCTGTCTGCGGTTGTGATCTTTGCCATTGGGTACTTCGTTCAAACCGCGCCGTGGGACTGGGATAATCTCAAGCTGATGGTTTGGGGTTACTTTCTCATTCTCCCGTTTTTGTGGAGCGATCTAATTGGACGTTGGGCGTTTCCGGAACGAGCAGTTACCTGCATTGCACTCTTCGCTTCCGGTTTTATCACATTGCTGGGCGGCTTGGCTGCCGGGCATCCAGGATTTGGACTGATTGACCGCGCGAGACTCGATGCAATCGGCACGGCGGTTCGGCCTTTGCCCGTTGAGGCTCGTTTCGCTGCCTACCCGACCTACAATCATCCGCTCTTGCTTCAAGGCCGTAAAGTCGTTCTGGGATATCCAGGCCATCTGTGGACGGAAGGATTCGATTACGACAATCCCAATAGGCAGTTAACGGCCTTAATGCGTGGTGCGCCTAACTGGCGCGAAGCTGCTCAGGCTCTGGGCGTCCGCTACATTTTCTGGGGTCGCGATGAGACGGCGAATTATCAGGGGAGCAGCCGACCATGGGAAACGACCGCGCGGCGCATAGCCTCGGGCGACTGGGGCGCGATCTACGACCTGTCACCTGAATTGCCTTCTCGCTAAGGCGCGACCCGGGTTTCGCTGCTCGAGGATTGTCCCCTGGAGGCCGCGATCTTCCTACGCACTCGAAATGGATGCGCAAGGAAAACAAAATAGATCGCGCTCACAAGGTCGGTAAAACTGCACGCAGGACTCGTTAGGCGGAGCGGACCATTGCGCAACGCTGCGAAAACATTTTCAGCGGTCAGCGCAGCGGGCACGGGGATACTGGTGTAATGGCGGCCAAACGCGTGCAGCCGATGTGCGTCGGACGTGGCGATTAATGGCTTTCCAAAGCGCGACGCCACTCTTTTAGCTCGGCGATTCGGATTAAACAGGCCTACGTGAAAATGGCAAAACTCAATCGCGTCGAAGCAATCTATTTCTCGAAGCAATCGCGATCCAATCGAGCCGCCGAACACGTAGAAGGGGTGCGGCGCAATTGTAAAAATTGAGTCGCCGCGCTGCGCCCGCAGCCGCCGCACGTCATCAAAGCTCTTCAGTTCAGCCATCTCCTCGACGGTCACATTTAGCACGATGACGTCTGCGCCGTGCAAACGCATTTCTGCGGCAGGGATAAGCAAAATCCCCATCGCCGCCGCATCGGCGAATACTTCCTGTCGACCAAAGACAGCATCGTGCAAGGTGATCGCAAGAACGCGAAAACCAAGTGTGTGCGCGCGTTCGAGCAATTGATGCGCGGAGTAATCCACCGCGTCTTTAGGGTCATCGAGCGTATGAATGTGCAAGTCGATTTTGATCCATTCTTCGGTCTCACTCGTGCTTGTGCTCATGCTCATGCTCGTGCTCGAACCTTAGCCGTGAATCACAAGGATTTCATTCTCCTGGTCAATACCCGCACCCGGTGAGGCTTGCTCTCAAATTTCGATTAGGAGCATGAGCAAGAGTAAGAAACCTGCGCGACAAAGCGCTTGCGAGCCTTGCTCCGCCATTTACCGTTCACGATTCACCTTCTCAACGCTCGGGTGGTGGAATGGCAGACACGTACGTTTGAGGGGCGTATGCCGAAAGGCATGCGGGTTCAAGTCCCGCCCCGAGCACCAAATCGCGAGGTCAACTTGTTCGTTCGCTAGCCAGCTGTTCGACCTGGCTTTTATCGCTTGCGGATTCCGTTCGCTTTCCCAAGAAATCACGAGCCATCGCCGCAAGAAACGCTTTGCCTCCCAAATTCCAAAGATCTACAAGGAACCACCGGATGGCGTGCTCACGATTTCCAAGATCGGGCATCAGACTCTTAACAACCATGCCCTGAGGCGTGCCCTGCCGAATAGCTGCTACTACTTTTCGAGCGAGCCGAATGCGGACGATCAGATGCAAATGGTCACGATGTGTCAGGGCGGGCCAGGATCTGTCCCGGATAAACGCGGCCACGGCCTTTTCTATCGCCGGCTTCGCCAATCCTTGATCAATTCGAAGAAACGCGACGTTTTTCTCACCAGCAACGTATCCGTGGCCAATGTGCTTGGCGACGCACATATCAAAGTAAACATTCTGCGCGGCTAAACGGTTGTCCCACGCTTCGAGTAAAGGTTCCTCGAATCCTGTCACGTTCGCGGACTGATACCACTGCTGCCACTCTTGAAGTGTGTGCATTGAAGTGAATGTCGAGATGTCTAACGAGCCGCTCGCAAAAGCGAAATCATGGGAATTGCGGTTTTATCGAAAGGAGCGGCGTAAAGCGAGCAAAAAACTCACCGCTTGTCGAACCAGGCTTTCCACAGGTGGATCGGCTTCTCCGACGACGATGAGTTAGCGGCAAAACCGCACGCGATTTCCCAATGCGTTGAGCCGCCTTCGTATCGCTACAGCGTGCCGAGGGACAACGCGTTCCAACTAATTAGAACTTTCCGCGTTGTTTCGGTTCCGATACTCTCCGCTGCCATATGGAATCGCTTTATCTTGTCGGCCTCGCAGTGCTGGCGCTGTTCGCGTTCGTGCTTGCGGTTGTTCTTTTCAACTTTTTTGGTCTCTGGCTTCGGGCTCGAATCGCAAATGCGCCGGTGACTCTGGGTAAGATGGTTGGAATGCGACTGCGCAAAGTGCCGGTTGGTTTAATCGTGGACAATCGTATCACGGCAGTGAAAGCGGGTCTGGATGTTCGGAGTGATCCCCTGGAAGCTCATTACCTGGCAGGCGGCGATGTGAGCCATGTTGTCCTCGCCCTAATTGCTGCTGATAAGGCAGGCATTACGCTCGATTTCAACCGTGCCTGCGCCATCGACCTTGCCACAAAGGGAACTGGCAAGACGGTGTTAGAGGCAGTGCGCACCAGTATTAATCCAAAGGTAATTGACGCTCCGAGCCCAACCATGGGCCGCACGACGATTGACGGAGTCGCACAAGACGGTATCGGCGTGAAGGTCAAAGCTCGTGTTACCGTGCGTTCGCATCTCGATCGGTTCGTCGGTGGCGCGACTGAAGAAACGATCATCGCGCGCGTGGGCGAAGGCATTGTTAGCGCAATCGGCTCAGCTCATTCGTACAAGGAAGTGCTTGAGAATCCCGATCGCATTTCCAAGACAGTGCTGGCCAAAGGTCTCGATAGCAATACCGCGTTTGAAATTCTCTCGATCGATATCGCCGACGTCGATGTCGGCGATAACATCGGCGCGAAATTACAGACCGAACAAGCCGAGGCCGACAAGCGCGTTGCGCAAGCGAAAGCTGAAGTGCGCCGCGCGGCTGCCGTGGCTGTCGAGCAGGAGATGCGGGCCAGGACGCAGGAAATGCGAGCCAAAGTCGTGGAAGCCGAGGCGCTCGTTCCCCAGGCGATGGCAGACGCATTTCGCTCGGGTAATCTTGGCGTTATGGATTACGTCCGGATGAAAAACGTGCAGGCGGATACGTCGATGCGCGAATCAATTGCAGGCAGCGAGAAACCGCGGACTGAGGGAACATGATTCGTTGAAGGGGTTGAAGGGTTACACAGATTACCAGCAAATTCCGTTTCGACACTTTAACGATTTAATGCTTCAACGAAGATGTAACCAATGATTGCAGCGCATCTCGATAGTCTGCTTTTCCTCTTGCTTGTCGCAGTCGCAGTCTTGTTCCAGTTCCTGGCGAAGACAGCAGGCAAGACAGGCAAAGATCAGACAAAGCAGACATCGACACCGATTCCAAGAACGCCTACGCCAATGCGGCGCGCGCCGACTGAGTCAGACGAAGACCGGATTCGCAAATTATTGGAAGCCCTTGGCCAACCTCCAACCTCAAGACCGCCGCCGTCCGTGATGCCTCGGACAGATATTCCGCTCCGCCCACTTGCACCGGTGCAGCCCCCGATTTCACCGTTTTCGCAACTAAGACGAGAAA